>NZ_JBLWMM010000005.1:0-165022 GCF_048381195.1 Halorubrum marinum
AAACACCATTGCATGGTCTATGTGGTGTCCAGTTCACCCAGCGACCTGGATGACACCGAACTACCACGGCTCACATCAGATTTCCTCTTACGCCGGAGCGCAGGGGGCGAAATCCTCATCTTCGCGGATCTTACTGTACCCCTCGAATGGGTATAAACCCATCGAAGCGTTTCAGACCCAGCGAAACCGGGCCGAGTTGAACGGCCCGAGTTCGCGGATGCGTTCTTCGCATTAGTCACGATGCCCGGGTTGTATTTAACCCCGTCGAACCATCGACGCTACGTCATGCGGTTTCATGGCGAGGATATGTGAACACACTCACAGCTACGGACGCAGATCAGCTCGAAAATTGTGGATAGCTACCGAGGCTACTCGTCGTCGATGTACTCGATGCCCTGCTTCGAGACGTTCGCCTTGGTGATGTCGTCGAGATCGTTGAGCCAGAAGTCGTCTTCGGCGTCATCGACTTCGGGAGCGCTATCTTTCCACGCCCACCCCTCGTACTCGTGGACTTTCTTCGTCCCTTTCTCTCGGAGCCGGAGCGTGATCCGCTCCGCCTCCGCTTCCGAGGGTGCCGGCTCAAGCGTCCGGGCCGCCTTGAGCGCGGCCTGTCGAGGCATGTTGCCGGAGAACTCACTCGGTTCCGATCCGTCTTCCTCTCGAAGGGCGAAATTTCGCTTACCGTCTTCACGTACCATGGTTTAGTACTCCATGCGAAATCAACACACAGTCTGTAATAAATATATCGGGGAAATGAAAGCTGTTCAGCAAAAGCTTTATATATTAACTCGGCTCGTGCTTGCGTTTTGCGCTACCAATCGACCGAGCTCGATCTGTCACAGCGGTTGGTGGGTGTCGAAACGGATGGGTAGTGGAAGGTCCTCGGCGGCGTGTCGCCGTCCCGCGAAGGGCGGGTCGACGACGCAAGAGGCTGGATTGGTAAACAACACTTATGTGTCTGCTATGGCGAAATGCGACCAGTACAACCGCGATGGTCCGTAAAAAGAAGCTCAGCCCAAGTGGCGCCAAGGACGATGACGGGGAGTACCACAACGTCCACGTGAACCTCCACGAAGACGAACTCGCCGTCGCCGGCATGGAGATCGGCGACGAGGTGTTCGTCCGGGTCCGCGACGGGAAAATAATCATCCAGAAGGCAGACTCCGACCCCGAACAGCTCGAACACGACTTCTGACGGCCTCCGCTGCTGAATGATACCGTTCTGTCAGAGTTTCCATCTACGGGAGACGTTTTCTCTGTCCGGGAGATATACCGCTTCGCGAGTACGTGAGACGGGCGAGCGTATGTGACACGGGTGAGCGTATCTGTGTGCGTGCGCATCCGCGCGAGCCCGGACACTGGCGCCCGCCGCCCGTGTAGCGGGGCATCAGCGCGAGCGCGGCGACAGGTGTCGGCGGATTCATTGGCATTCGCGACGAGGTCGAACCAAATGGGCGTCTACGATCTGTTGAAGCCAGCAGTGTTCGGGCTTCCGCCGGAAACCGCACACGGCATCACCCATCGGCTACTACGCGCGACGCAGGGGACCCCGGTGATGGATCGCGTTCGCGGTCGCTACACGGTCGCCGACGATCGACTGGCCGTCGATGCGTTCGGTAACGCGTTTCCGAACCCCGTCGGAGTCGCTGCAGGGTTCGACAAGAACGCGGAGATCCCGCGCGCACTCACAGCGCTCGGCTTCGGGCACGTCGAGGTGGGCGGAGTCACGGCGGAGAAGCAACCCGGAAACCCTCGACCGCGACTGTTCCGCCTCCGTGAAGACGAAGCACTCATCAACCGGATGGGGTTCAACAACGAGGGCGCGGACATCGTCGGCGAGCGCCTCGACCGTGAGCCGCTGCCGGACGTTCCCGTCGGTATCAATATCGGGAAGTCGAAGTCGACACCGCTCGCGGAAGCGCCAGACGACTACCTGTACACCTACGAACGAGTCGCGGACGCGGGCGATTACTTCGTCGTCAACGTCTCCAGTCCGAACACACCCGGGCTCCGCGAGCTCCAGGACCGCGAAGCGTTAGAGGAGATACTCGGCGCGCTCGCGGACGCGGGCGCGGACCCGCTGTTGGTGAAGCTCTCTCCCGACCTCCCGAAGCCGGCGGTGGAGGACGCACTCGGCGTCGTCGACGACCTCGACCTCGACGGCGTCATCGCGACGAACACCACGACATCGCGCCCGAGGTCGCTTCGGAGTCCCCAGCAGGCGGAGCGAGGCGGACTCTCGGGGAAGCCGATCGAAGACATGGCCACCGGTCGGGTTCGGTTCGTCGCCGAACGGACCGATGTCCCGGTGATCGGAGTCGGTGGCGTCTCGGACGCCGCAGGCGCGTACCAGAAGATACGAGCGGGCGCCTCGCTCGTCCAGCTATACACCGGACTCGTGTACGAGGGGCCGACGATCGCCCACGACATCAACGAGGGCCTCCTCAGCCTGCTCGACCGAGACGGCTTCGACTCGATCGGTGAGGCCGTCGGCGCCGATCTGTGATCAACTGAGACGAGAGACGAGAGAGGGGGTTCGAGACGCGAGACGCGGGACGCGGGACGCGGGACGTAAACCGCCGCCTACGCCTCGTTACGGACGATAACGACGACGTCGTCGGCCTCCAGTAGCTCGCCGTCGCCCTGATACTGCCGCTCCGCTTCGATCGAGAACTCGTCATCGACGAGGGTGACGTTCGCAACGCGGAGCTCGTCGCCGTCGATCTCGTACTCGTCCCGGGCAAGCGCGGCCTCGATCTCACCGACTTGGTCTCCGTACTTCGGCCCGACGGTGGCGTAATCGAGGTCTATCCCGGTGATCACGGTCTCGACCGGCGCGTCGCTGTCGGCGTGAACCGTGAGGTCCCCGACGTGCATCACGCCGGTGATGTCGTCTTCGAAGCCCCGGACGTCCGCGTACACTTCGACCGCGTCGAGTTCGGCGTTTAGCGGGAGCTGGTTGCGACTCTTATACTGTCGAAGGACGCCGACCACGGCCGTGGCGGCCGCACCCGCGTCGTGATCCGCGTCGAGCCCGAGCGGCTCGGGCCAATCGGCGAGGTGGACGGAGTCGCTGGCGTCTCCCGTCGGCCCCCCCTCGTCCTCGATCGGAGCGCTGCCAGCGTCGAGCGCGTCGGCGTACATGTCGTGCCACAGCTCTTCGGTGACGTGCGAGAGCAGCGGAGCGAACAGCTTCAGGAAGCGGCGGTGGACCGTCCGGAGCGTGTACGCTGCGGCGTCGTCGTCGCGCTGTTTCACGATTTCGAGGTAGTCGTCACAGAACGTGTTCCAGAAGAAGCTCCGGAGCCCGTCGCGGGCTTTCGAGAACTCGCGTTCCTCGAACTGCGTCGTGAGGCGCTCGATCTCGCGGTCGAGTTCGGCCAACAACCACCGGTCGAGCTCGCGGAGGTCCTCGTCGTCAGGGGGCTCCGGGAACGGCTCGGGCGCGAGCGACTCGACGAGCTTGGAGGCGTTCCACAGCTTTCGGATCAGTTTCTCGCCCGCGCGCAGGTCCTTCTCTTTGAAGGGGAAGTCGTCGCCGACCGCGGTGCCAGCGGCCCAGTACCGCGTGGCGTCGACCGGGAACTCCTCGAGCACCACCTCTGGTTCGACGACGTTGCCGACCGACTTGGACATCTTCTCGCGGTTCTCGTCGAGGACGTGCCCGTTGATCATCGTCTCGTGGAACGGGACCTCGCCGGTGTGCTCGTAGCACTTGACGAGCGTGTGGAACAGCCAGAAGCTGATGATGTCGTGGCCCTGCGGGCGGAGGTCGAACCGGTACAGCTCCGGGCGCTCCATGGTGAACTCCTCGGCCTCCTCGTCCCAGTCCCAGCCGGCGTTGATGAGCGGGGTCAGACTGGAGGTGGCCCAGGTGTCGAGGACGTCGTCTTCGGGTTCGAACTCGTCGTGGCCGCACGTCGGGCAGGCGTCGACCGGCGGATCGTCGGAGAGCGGATCCACGGGGAGATCGGCTTTGTCGGCGACGATGACCTCGCCGCAGTCCTCGCAGTACCAGACGGGGAACGGGATCCCCGAGGAGCGCTGTCGAGAGATGAGCCAGTCCCACTGGAGGCCCTCGACCCAGTGTTCGTACCGGGTGAACATCTTCTCGGGGGACCACGTCATCTCGCGACCGATGTCGAGGTACTCGTCCGTCTTATCGAGCATCTCGACGTACCACTGTTTGGTGACGAGGAACTCGACGCTCGTCCCGCAGCGCTCGTGGACGTTGACGGTGTGGGAGATTGCGCGGCGGTCGAGGAGCGCGCCGGAGTCGTCGAGGTCCTCGACGATGGCCTCCCCGGCCTCTGAGGAGTGCATGCCCTCGTACGACTCGGCGAGGTCGGTCATGTGGCCGGACTCGTCGATGGCGACGCGGAGGTCGAGGTCGTGGACCTGGTACCACTCGATGTCGTTCTGGTCGCCGAACGTACAGCACATCACGATCCCGGAGCCCGTCTCCATGTCGACGCGCTCGTCCGCGATGATCGGGACCTCGTGGCCGAACAGCGGGACCTCGGCGGACTCGCCGACGAGATACTGGTTCTCCTCGTCGTCGGGATGGACGAACACGGCGACGCAGGCCGGGAGCAGCTCCGGGCGCGTCGTCGAGATGACGAACTCGTCGTCTGCGACGGCTTCGCCGTCTTCTCGGGGCGCCTTCGACGCCCCGCCGTCGACGACGTCGAAGGCGATGTCGTGGAAGTGGCTGTCCTGCTCGTCGTCCTCGGTCTCGACCTGCGAGATGGCGGTCTCGCACTCGGGACACCAGATTGCGGGAGCCTTCTCGCGGTACTCGCGGCCCTGGTCGTACAGATCGACGAACGAGAGCTGAGAGATCCGCTGGACGCGGGGCTCGATGGTCTGGTATGTGTGGTCCCAGTCGACCGAGACGCCGAGCGATTGGACGTTCTCGGTGAACTGCGCTTCGTACTCGGCACAGACCTCGCGGCACTTCTTCTGGAACTCGCGGCGCTCGAAGTCCTGATGGCGGATGTCGAGTTCGTCTTCGGTCAGCCGCTCGGAGGCGATGCCGTTGTCGTCGTAGCCGAACGGGAAGAACGTGGTTCCGCCGTGCATACGCTCGAAGCGGGCGACGAAGTCCTGCAGGGTGAACCCGTACAGGTGGCCCATGTGGAGGCTCCCGGATACGGTCGGCGGCGGAGTATCGATGGAGAACGCGGTGTTCGGATCGACCGGGTCGTCGGGATACGCGTACGTCTCCTCGTCGACCCATCGCCGCTGCCAACGGGGCTCGGCGGTGTCAGGGTCGTACTCACCACTGGGCATTTCACGCTCACGTTCCGCCGGTTCCCCCTTAACGGCCTCGGTTGTGCGGAGCTTCCGGGATCGAACCGCGGTCGCGACGGCCGGCGAAAGCGACGCGTTCAGCCATCTCCGTCCGTCGAGCTCACGTACACCCCGTCGTCACCGTCGCTTATACCACGTCGTCGAGGTCGTGTTCGGCGGCCATGCGCGAGGCCTCCGTCGCGAACCGGTCGATCTCCTCCGTCGGGCTTTCACCGAGCGCGTCCTCGTCGACGTCGCGACCGGCCGTAATCCCGTCGCCCGTGACGAGTCGCTGTTCGGCCAGCTCCTTCGTGTGCATTCGTTCGCCGTCTTCCGTGGCGTACGTGAGCCGAACGAGCCCCTTCGAGTCGAACTCTCGATCGACGAGCCAGACTGTGGTCATGGGCGGAGATTCGACCCTGAAACGCTTAAAAAGGACGGTCGTCGTCGTCGTCACCGCTTTGTACCGGGTCGCCGAAGCGGAGGCATGCGAGTGAAATTCGACCGCGACACCTGCATCGGGATGTACCAGTGCGTCGCCGAGTGGGACGGGTTCGAGAAGGATATGAACGACGGCAAAGCCGACCTCGTGAACGGCGAGGAGGAGTCAGCGGACGTGTTCGTGGTCGAGGTTCCCGAGGGAGAAGAGCTAGACGCGAAGTTCGCGGCCCGAGTCTGCCCGGTCGACGCCATCGAGGTGTACGAGGACGGCGAACAGGTGGTGTGAGCGCCGAAAACAAGAGCGGATCAGTGATCCCGCTCGTCCCAGTCGCACGCGGTCAGTTCGTCGGCCGACAGCGGTCGACGGTGACTCGTCTCGTACGCGTCGATCGCGTCTTGGAGCCACGCGGGACGCCACCAGCTCGGCTCCGGGTCCGAGATGGACGTGACGTACCGCGTACCGAGGAAGAAACCGAGCGCGAAGACGTGGCCAGCGAAGTACACCATGAACAGGCCGACCCACGGTTCCAAGATCATCGGTCCGCCTCCTCGCTGTCGGCAGACGCGGCGGGCGTCTCACCGCTGTCGAGGGGCGCGGCAGTCCCGTTTACCGTATCGTCAGCTTCGTCTGCCGTATCGCCACCCTCGTCTGCCGTCTCCTCAGCCTCGTACAGCGCCGCGGCCGGGTCCCGCGATGTCGGTCGCCCGACGACGCGGTTGAACGCGTCGACCGGCTCCTGTGCCCAGTTCGGTCGATCGGGGTTTCTGACAATGCCGCTCAGTTCCGCAACGTGTCGAGCGCCGACGTAAAATCCGGTTCCACCGATGACACAGAGGAGGAGGAACGCCCCGCCGATTGAGAGATACGTTAGCATGATTGACCCCGTTAGCGATCGGTACGGCACGGGGGGTATATAAGATTCACCCGGGTATCAAATCGAGTGAAGGTAGCGCGACCCTCGTCTACAGCCGATCCGCGATGTCCTCAGCGAAGTACGTGATGATCAGGTCCGCGCCTGCGCGCTTGAGCGACAGCAGCGACTCGTAGGCAGTCGCCTCCAGGTCGAGCCACTCCTTCTCGGCGGCCGCGTGCAACATCGCGTACTCGCCCGAGACGTTGTACGCGGCGATCGGGTGGTCGAACTCGGTACGGAGGTCGGCGATGACGTCGAGGTACGGGAGTCCGGGCTTGACCATCAGCACGTCCGCGCCCTCCTGGGCGTCCATTCGCGCCTCACGGAGGGCTTCCCGGCGGTTCGCGGGGTCCATCTGGTAGTGCCGGCGGTCGCCGAACGCGGGCGCGCCGTCGGCCGCGTCGCGGAACGGGCCGTAGAAGGCGGACTCGTACTTCGCGGCGTAGCTCATCAGCGCCACCGATTCGTGGCCCGCGTCGTCGAGCGCCTCGCGGATAGCGCGGACCTGTCCGTCCGTCATCGCAGAGGGGGCCACCATGTCCGCGCCCGCGTCCGCCTGCGAGACGGCGATATCGGCCAGTAGCTCCAACGTCTCGTCGTTTTTGACCGTAAGCGTCGGGTCCGTCTCGGCTCGCTCTTCGACGATCCCGCAGTGGCCGTGCGAGGTGTACTCACAGAGACAGACGTCGCCGATCACGTAGGCGTCGGTGTCGGCCGCGATCGCTCGGATCGCACGCTGGACGACACCGTCCTTCGCGTACGCGCGGGTGCCCTCGGGGTCTTTCGACTCGGGGATACCGAAGAGAATGACCCCTTCGACGCCCGTCTCGCGGATCTCCTCGACTCGCTCGACGGCCTGATCGACGGGGACGCGCTCGTGGCCGGGCATCGTCTCGATCGGCACGCGCTCGTCGGTCGTGGCGTCGACGAAGACCGGCGCTACGAGGTCAGACGCCGACACGTCGGTCTCGCTGACGAGCGGACGGACGCCGTCGGTGCGGAGTCGACGGGGCCGATGGGTCGGGTGCATACGACCAGTTGGCTCCGGGGCGTCTTTTATGATTCGTCACCGGCGTCGCTTCGCGGGAGACGGCCGAACGGGCTACAGAGAAGGACTACTCCGACGATTCGATGTCGATCCGGTCGCGAAGCGAGGCGAGCTCGTCGGATTCCGCGAGCTCCTCGACGCGTCGTTTAAAATGCGTTTCACAGAGGCCGACGACCACGCCGCTCTGCTCGGCCTCGTACGTGGCCTCCCGCGCGCAGTAATGACACCGCATAGTAGCCACTCTATCGGCGCCGGGCTTAACCTTGTTCGTCGATCGAGAAGGTTCACGGTCGACCGGAGCCGACCGGTCTCACGTCCGGATGGCCACCAATCACGCGGTGTCGGCCGGGGCCGGAAGTCGCTCTCGAACCGGGGCAAACGCTTCCGCGGTCAGCCCCGCCTCGCCGAGGTCGCGTCCGTGTGCGTCCGATCCGCCGGTACGGAGGAGGTCCGCGTCGGTAGCGAGGGTCTCAACGCGCGCGTCGTCGACCCGACGACCGTAGGGGTAGAACCGTTCGATCGCGTCCAGTTCACGGGCGACGTCGAGCGCGGCGTCGACGTTCTCGTAGCGGAACGGATGTGCGAGTCCGACGATCGCGCAGGCCTCCCGAAGCAGTTCGGCGCCGCGCTCCAGCCCGGTCACCTCGCGGGCGACGTAACAGGGCCCGTCGTCGCCGATTAGCTCCTCGAACGCGTCCGCGTAGTCGTACGGCGCCGACGAGTCGTCGATCGCACGGGCGATGTGCGGCCGACCGAGCCCCGGCCGAGGGTCGACGCCGAGGTCGACTCCCAACCGGTCCTCGACGCGGTCGAGAATCGCCGCGCCGCGTCGCTCGCGGTCCGTCTGAAGCCGGTCGATCTCCGCGTCGAGGCCGTCGGTTCGTTCGACGGCGTAACCGAGCAAGTCGAGGCGCTCGAAACCGGCGTCGACCCGCAGCTCGATCCCCCGAACGATCCGGATTCCGTCCCGAACGACGACCGGAGCCGAAAGGCCCGGGTGGATCCGGTCGTGATCGGTGACCGCGACCCAGTCGAGGTCGGCGCGGTGGGCGGCCGCGGGGACCTCCGCGAGGGTCATCGTTCCGTCAGAGGCAGTCGTGTGCGCGTGGAGGTCTGCGACGAGTCGATCCGTGGCCATGCGCGTCGTTCGACGACCGCGCACTAAGCGGCGGCGGTCAAGGGCGTTCGACGGGGATGAGCGTTCGACGGGCGTGAGCGTTCGACGAAGATATCGATCGCCGGTCAGACAGAGTGCGTGTGAACGAGAGTCATATAAGGGAGTACAAGGAGTACATCTCGACTAAGGTTGTGCATGGAAAATCATTAAGAACCATGAGCCGCTCGCTGTAGATGATGCGCTTGAACGGCGTCGACGACCGACTCGAACGGCACCAATATCCGACGACCTCGGAAGAACTGATCGCGGCCCACGGAAACGCGACCGTAGAGCTCGCCGACGGCTCCGAGCGTCTCGGAGACGTGCTGGAGCGATTCGGTGAGCAGACGTTCGACGACCCGGAAGCCGTGTTTACCACGCTCCGGGCCGGCGTCTGCCACCGCGGGATCGGTCGGCGATTCTACTCGGACCGCGACCCGACGACCGGCGCCGAGGACGGTCCAGCTCCGGTCTCGTTCTGACCGGCGGGTCGCCGAAGCGGATACAGCTGGCTCGTTTTTTCGACCTGCCACCAGTGAGAGCGGCTCCGCTCGTCGTTCATTCTGTCCGAAATCAGGCAGAGCCGGAGTCGATCCTACGAGACCCAGTCGATCGCCCGTGACAAGTCGAGCGGTACGGCCCCTTTCCGGTAGCCCTCGATGTGTCCATTCGGGCGCGCGCGGAGGACGACGGCGGGTTTGTGTCGAACCCCGGGAGCGGCGTCACACACCGCGGCCCAGTCCGTCGCGGGGAACGAACTGCAGTCGACGAACAGGGTGACGCCGCCGCCGTGCGCTTCCAACTGGCCGCTCGTCTTCGTCTCCGCCGTGTCGCGGACTGCGGCAACGGGGTCGCTCGCGGAGCGACCGGAGACCGGTTGCGGACGGGTCACTTCCACGAGCCACGCCTCGCCGGTGTCCGGGTCGCTGGCGCGGTAATCGAGCGAGTGGCCTGTCGTCACCTCGATTTCCGGGACCACCTCGTAGCCCGCATTTGTGAGGATCCGGGCCGCGGTGAACTCCGCGATCGTCGCGCTCATGCGCACCAGGTCCATCGACGCCGACGTGCCGAGCTTCCCCGCCATCGTCTCGCGGTAGTCGTCGAGCGTTCCCGGACGGAGCGTCTCCTCGACGAACCCGGCTCCCTCCTCTCGAGTCGCGTCGGGGAACCCCGCGGCGTGATCGCGGAAGAACGTCCGGGTCGTCTCCGCGCCGTCCTTCGAGCAGAACACGGGAAGGAAGAACCACGAGACGTGCGGAAACGCCGCGAGCCACGGCTCGTCGTCGTGGAGTCCGGCGAGCAGCTCGCGCTGAACCCACCGGGAAAGCGGATACGCCACCTCGTCGAACCCGTACTTGTCCGTCCGCCAGAGCGCGCTCGGCGTCTCCGTGTTACCGATCCAGTACCCCGCCGGCCCGTCACCGGTGCCCGAAGGCGGGTCGGGATCGTCGTCGATCCAACAGAACAGCGCGAACGAGCCGTCGTCCATATCGAACCGGCGAGCTTCGAAGCCGGGGGGCGCGCTAAACCACGGGTCGCCGGCGGTCGCTCCGAGATTCTCGTCGAGCGGTCGTTCGAGCTGTGAACGAACACGGTCGGCGCTCCAGCGACCGGGTGCTCGTCTGAATCGGAGCGGTTGTGCCACGGCGTTGCTATCACTCCCCGAGTCTAAGTGGTTCCGGTGGCTGGACGTCCAAACCGATATTTTGTTTCAGCCAGAGTATATTTCACCGACACATATATTATGGATAGTTTCTAAGTGAGTACGTACCATGTCAATGGGTGCCTATGACGAAGCTGAACACGAGCGTCGTGAGAAAAAGAACAGCGAAGTCGACGCCGACTTCGACGCCGTGAGACCGGAGTATTCCGGCTCGCTCACGTACGACTCCGGCGACTCCGCGGAGGCACTCCTCGACAAGTTCCAAGAGCTACAGGGCGAGTGACGCCGGTTCGAACGACGCGTTTCTACTGATTGCTGAGTTCGCCATGGCCGAGCCGCAACTCAAGAGAGCAGAATCGCCGCCGTACAGACGATCGCGACGGCGAGAACGTGACCGACCACGGCCCCGAGGAGAACGGGTTCTTCGAGAAGGAAGGGAACGAGGGCGAGCTGCAGCACTGAGAAACCGATATTCTCCGCGTCCAGCCGCCTGACTTGTGACGCCTCCGCCGGAGAGAGGTCGACGTTCACCGCGCGCCAGAGGGCGACGACGGCGCTCCACCACGACGTGCCGATCCGGTAGGTGAGATCCCAGAGGATCAGCAGGGTGAGATAGACGACTGGAAGCGGAGGGTTCGACCCGAACAGCCGGTCGAGAAGCGTTCCGTCCCACGCGATCAGGTAGGTCAGTAAGGCGATAAAGGCGAGCACGCCCAACACGATCTCGATGCTCGACCCGAACAGGAGCCGCTTGTGCTCGGGCGGCGTCGAGAGGCGACGGTTCCCGGCGCCGAGACGGTGCATCTCCACGCTGCCGACCGCGGCCACGACGACGGCGACCGTCCCGGCGATCACGGCGTTCCAGAGTCCGTAGTACCACCCCAAAATCAGTACACCTGCTTGGAACAGGGCGAACTGCAACGCGACCGCGAGCGTTCGAGAGATCCCGAGGCCGGGAATCCCGCCGACGAGGCTCTCGTACACCCACGTCTCGCCGTAGTTACGACTCACGATCGCGGCCCCTCGGTCCGGTCGGCTGCGGGATCGGACCGATCCGATTGGGCCGTAGAGCCTGAGCGATCCGGCTCGTCTATCGCCCGCGCGACCGCCACCTCGAACGGCGTTTGGTCGATCGGCACGAACTCACGTATTCGGTCGTCTTCGACGATGACGGTGTTCCGGAGTCCCTCGACCAGCGATCGAGCGAGATAGGGGTTCACGTCGGTGACGAGTCGGAGCCACTTCGCGGACAGCTCAGGGCTCAACACCGGCACTCGAATGATCCACAGCCCGTGCCCGAGTTGACGACGGGTTTGGCGGAGGATCTCGGCGTACGTCAACACCTCCGGCCCGCCGATCTCGAAGGTTTCCCCCGCAGTCTCCGGGATATCGAGGACCCCTGCGAGGTACGCGACGACGTCGTCGACCGCGATCGGCTGGCAGAGCGTGTCGACCCACTTCGGCGTCGTCATCACCGGAAGTCGACTCGCGAGGCCGTAGACGACCTCGAAACTCGCGCTTCCCGCGCCGATGATGATCGCGGCTCGAAGCGTCGTGAGCGTCGGATCGCCGTCGCCGAGGATCCGTTCGACCTCGCGACGAGACCGGAGGTGTTCGGAGAGGTTCTCGCGGTCCTCGCCGAGACCGCCGAGGTAGATCACGCGGTCAACGCCGGCGGTGGACGCCGCGTCGGTGAAGTTCTGGGCACAGTTCCGGTCGCGTTCCTCATATCCCGGTCCCCCGTCCATCGAGTGAACGAGGTAGTAGGCGGCGTCGACGGTGTCTCCGTCGATTTCGAACGCCGGTGGAAGCGTGTCTGGCTCTAACAAGTCTCCTTCGACCACACGGACGCCGTCGGGCGCGTCGTAGCCGCCCGCGTCGCGGACGAGTGCGACCACCTCGTGGCCGCGGTCGAGCAGCGCCGGAACGAGCCGTCCCCCGACGAATCCGGTGGCACCGGTGACGAGCACGCGCATATCAATTACTGGAGCGGCGAGCGTATAAGCCCCTGCCACCGCAGACCAGTGTCTTTCGACGTCGCACCAAGCGGATCGCTCGCCGCGACCGATCGTTAAAAGATGGTCCGGCCGCGTGGTTGCGCCATGCACGCTGGGGAGTTCGAATCGGTTCATGGCGTTGAAGACCTGTACGTCCACGACACCGGGATGTTCGACACCGACGAGTACGGGGCCGTGTACGTGTATGACACCGATCGACCGATCGTGATCGATACTGGTACGGGTGCGAACCGAGACGCCCTGTTCGAGACGCTTGACGAGATCGGTATCGGTCGGGAGGAGTTGGCGTGGATACTCCCGACCCACGCCCACCTCGATCACGCGGGAGGAACCGGATATCTCGCCGAACGGTACCCGAACGCGGCCGTCCGTGTTCCCGAGCAAGGCGTCAGACACCTCGTCGATCCCGGAGCGCTCGTCGCCGGAACCAAGTCCGCGGTCGAAGAGCAGTGGGAGTACTACGCCGAGCCGAAACCGGTTCCCGAAGACCGAATCGAGGGACTCGCCGAAGGAGACCGCATCGATCTGGGCGACAGAGAGCTGATCGTCCACGAGGCGCCCGGACACGCGCCGCACCATGCGATCTACCACGAGCCCGATGCCGGTGTCGTGTTCACCGCGGACGCGGCCGGGATCTACATTCCCGAAGTCGACACCGTCGAACCGACGACGCCGCCGCCGCAGTTCGATCTCGAACAGTGTCTCGACGACATCCGACAGATCGAGGATCTCGACCCGAACGTCCTCTGTTTCGGACACTTCGGGCCGCGGCGATACGAGCCCGAAATCGCCGGCGAGGCGAAGCGGGGGTACGTCGAGTGGGTCGAGGCGATCCGGCAGAAGCGCGCCGAGTTGAACGATGACGACGCGGTCGTCGAACACTTCGAGAAGGCGAGTCGGGACATCGACTACTGGAATTCCGAGCGCGCGCGCGCGAACACGAGCCTCAACGTGCGCGGCGTACTGGCGTATCTCGATTGGATCGGCGGCGAGGAGTGAAATCGAGACGGTCAGATCGCCGCTGGGACGAATCGAGAGCTGAGGTCGTCGAAAGGAACGCCCTAAACCCCGCCGGGCGTAGAGTCTAGCAACATGGGCATTTTCGATACGATCCGCGCCGTGCTCGGGACGAGCGCCGAGACGGACGCGACCCGCGACGCCGACCCCGAGGACCTCTTCGGGATGTCGACCGCGTACATGACGATGGAGGCGGAGCTCGGATACGACAACTGCGGAGAGGCCGCGCTCTGTTTCTCCGGCGTCGACAGCACGCAGTTCGACGAGGCGGTCGAGACCGTCGAAGCGATCCTCGAGGCGGGCGAAGTCGACACCGGAACCGGGTTTCACCGCCACGAGGACGCTCACGGCTATCAGTGGTTCGTACTCGAAGACGACGACCCCGAAGACCTCGTGACGAGTATCCACTTCGCCGCCGACCAGTTCATCGAGGAGGGGTTCGGGTCGCGGCTGCTCGCCGCCGTCTTCGGCTTCGAAGGGTCCGACGGCGACGCCTACTGGATCTACTCGTTCCGCCGCGGGGCGTACTACCCGTTCGCACCGAAGGGGACGAGCGACCGGAATCAGCGGGTCGAGTTCAAACTCCAGTCGGTGCTCGACGGGGAACTCGGTATCGAGGACGACGAGTCCTACTGGTACCCGCTGTGGCCGGACACGCCCGGAGACCACCCGTGGGAGTGAGTCGATGAGTCAGAGCGAGCACGGAAGCGAGCCGATGGGTCAGAGCGACACAATCGAAACGGAGGGGCAGATCGGTGAACACGCCGGGCGTGAGGCTCCAAAGAAACGGATCCTCCGGGCCGTCGCCGCACAGGCAGCGGTCCTCAGCGCGGCGGTCCACTTCTTGTGGGCGTGGCCGCGGCTAGGCGAGAGCGGTGACCCGCGTCCCTACGTGTTCGTTTTAGGCGGTTCGTTCGCCGTCGCCGTCGCCGTCGCGACGTTGCGGGCGGGCGAGTACCGTCGATTGTACGCGCTCGGTGCCGGAACGCTTCTCGCGTTTCTCGTCGGATACGCCGGGTGGTACGGAGGTGACGTTACCGCGATGTTCACGGCGGACCCGCTGGCGATCGTCGCTAAGGTCGCAGAAGCCGTCGGTATCGTCGCGTTCCTCGCGTTATACCGGCTCGCGCCACCCACCAGCATTGCCCTCGAACGGCGGCGGGGAGGGCGGGACCCGGAGGCGACAGACGCGGGGGCGACAGACGCGGAGGCGACAGACGCTGGGATGGCAGCCACTGAGGGTGACGGAGGCCCCAATCGTGACTGACGAACCGTACCTAACGGTCGAATCGATCGCGACGGCGACGTTTACCGTACAGGGGTCGGAGTTCCTCGGTCACGTCGCGCCGGTGGATACCGTCGACGAGGCCGAGGCGTTCATCCACCGGATCGAGAGCGACTACGATGACGCGACGCACAACGTACCGGCGTATCGGGTCCCTGCCGGCGAGGCCTCCGAACGGACGCCCGGCGGTGACGTGATGCTCAGGGAGTACTCCTCCGATGACGGCGAACCGACCGGCTCCGCCGGAAAACCGGCGTTGAACGTCCTCCAGCAGCGCGAGATCCGGAACGTCGTCGCCGTGGTGACGCGCTACTACGGCGGGACGAACCTCGGCGTCGGAGGACTCGCACGCGCCTATTCGCGGGCGGTGAAAGACGGGATCGATGAAGCAGGCCTCGTCGAGGAACGACCGCACCGCCGACTGGACGTGGAGACCAGCTACGACGATTCGGGGACGGTGCGCGGCGTGATCGAATCGTCAGGTGTCGAGTTCGACGCGGAGTACGAGGAGCGCGTGCGGTTCGAGCTTCGCGTTCCGGTGGCGGAGGTCGAAGCCCTCGTCGAACGGCTCAACAGCGCGACGAGCGGGCGGGTCGATATCGACTGACACGCAGGAGACGGAGGAGATGTCGGCCGAATCGGTAAATGGCGAACAGGCGACGCGGTCGAAAGCGTCAGGCTACCACGAGAGTCAGAATCCGTGGCTCGGCGTCGAAACGGTGGTCCGCGGCGGTGCGTCGCGCTCCCGCCGAGTACGCCGCGGGCGAGGTTCAGGTCACGTGGAGTGTGGCCGCGGTATTTGACTTAAACTATCGCCGCAACGGTGAGAAATCAGAGATCACGCGAACTTCCGGACGGTCATATCGAGCGTGTCGAGGTCGAGGATAGGGGCGTAACCGGAATCGGGATCGATGTTGACGGACTTCTGGAAGTCGGTCTGCGCCTGCCAACAGCCGGAGTTGACCGCGAGGACGTTGTGGTACTTCCCCCAACCGAGCTTGTGGACGTGGCCGGTGTGGAACACGTCGGGGACGTTCTCGATGACGAGGTAGTCGCGTTCCTCGGGCGCGACCCGAGTGTGACCCCCGAACTGGGGAGCGACGTGCCGCTTTTTGAGGAGCTGGTACATCGCTTTGTGCGGTTCGTCGTAGCTCGCTTTCTCCTCGGGGAGCTCCGCGATCACCTCGTCGAGGGAAACGCCGTGGTACATCAGGACATCGACGCCTTCGACGGAAACCGTCGCCGGGTTCGACACGATCCGCGCGTCGTGGACGTCCATGATTGAGCGGAGCTCGTCGTTGAATCCCGGCTGTGGCTCCGCGAGCCGAACCGCGTCGTGATTCCCGGGGATCATGACGATCTCGGTGTCAGCGGGCACCTCCTTCAGGTGTTCCGAAAACGCCTCGTACTGGTCGTAGATATCGACGATCTCCAGCTCTTCGTCCTGATTTGGATAGACGCCGACGCCCTCGACCATATCGCCGGCGAGCAGGACGTATTCCACCGGGTCCGCTTCCGGCGTGTGCAGCCAGTCTGTGAAACGGCTCCACGCGTCGGCCATGAACTCGTCGCTGCCGACGTGGATATCGGAGATGAGCGCGGCCTGGACGTGACGGTCCGCGCCGCCCGTTCGATGGGTTCGAGGGATGTCGGGGAAGTGTAGCGAGTCGGCGAAGAGGATCCCCGAGTCGTCGGCGAGCGTCCCCTCGACCGCGACGCATTCGTCCATGAGGATCTCGTCGACGACGTCAGCGAGCCCCTTGTCCTTCATAATCAGCGCGGGGAAGGTCCCGGTGGTGTCCTCGAGTTCCACGAGCCAATGGCCGGATTTGGTGGATCGAACGTCGTTGACGAGGCCGATCATCGCGGCCTCGCTTCCGCCGGGCATGTTCGCAATCGCCTCTGCAGGACGGTGATTCACCCGACCGCGGAGCAGTTTGGAGAGCCGTTCGTATCGATCACGGAACGTGCGGACGAAGTCCCGATATTCGCCGGTTCCCGTACTCCGACCGGTCATGTCATTGCCGATCTCTAGCTGACGGCGGTCGAAATCGTGGGGACGAGCGGATTCGGTCTGAGAGGCGAGAGTTTGATCGGAGTCCGGGGTCTGATCGGAGTCCGGGGTCTGATCGGAGTCCGAGGTCTGATCGGAGCCTGGAGTTCGATCTGGTGTCTCGGATTCGACGGTCTCACCGGTTCGAGCGACCGCTCCTGCTTCGGACCCCTTCGTTTCAACTGGAGATCGCTCCGCAGAGGCACCTCCACGGTCCGATCCCGCTGCTGATTCGAGAGACTCTCGAACGTGGTTCGCGGTGATACGGAGGGCATTGTCGGGAGCATCGCCGACGACCGAGTCGAGAGCCGCATCGGGGTCGGACGCACCCGCTAACAGCGTGACGGCTTCGCGTTCCGCGTTGTATCCCCGACGAGCCAATTCCTTGACGATTCGGGCGTTCGACTCCAGCGGCACGACAGTTGAAACGGGAGTACGGCTCAAAACGATTCCGGAGCACCCCGAATCCCGGTAGTGATATCACGAAGCGGCCAGACCCGGAAGCTTATAGCGAAAACCCGCCAATCCGATGGTAATGGACGAAGGGGATCGGTCGGAAACCGGGGGCGAACCTGGTGACCGGATAGATCCGGACACCGAAGAGACCAGCGGCCGTGAGGATGCGAGCGATCAGAATCCCGACGCCGAACCGGACCGAATTTCCAGTGTTGAGGCTGCAGAGCAGAACGCCGACTCCCCGTCTACGAATCGGACCGCCGACCCGCAGTCGACCGACCGAGACGCCGACCCGCAGTCGACCGACCGAGGCTCGGGCTCGGCACCGACCGCTTCCGGTGGAGCTGAGGCCTCCGACGAAGCGAACGAAGCCGAGGAACGGGACACCCGCACAGAGACGCACGCTGCGAGCGGTCCGGACGATTCAAACTCCAGAATCCGCGAGACGGGAGTTGAGGGAAAGGGTGGGATTCGCACGACCCGTGAGAGTTACCCTCCGGAAACCCGACGCACCGACGACCGCGAGAGTTTGCGCCACCGCTTCCGTCACGACAACGAGGGCGCACTGATGTGGATTCGGGAGATGCTGTCGAGCGTCGCCATCGTGCTTGTGTTGGGACTCCTTTTATTCGCCCTCAGCGGCGTGTGGCCGCCGATGGTCGCAGTGGAGTCCCCGAGTATGGAACCCAATATGAACACCGGCGATCTCGTGTTTGTGACGGATCCGGGGCGGTTCGCGCCCGACGCGGCTAGCAATGATATCGGAGTGGTGACCTACGAGGAGGGCGTGGCAGCTGACTACCGGACCTTCGGGTCGTACGGGTCGGTCGTGATCTTCCAACCACCCGATCGGATCGCGTCGCCGATCATTCACCGAGCGATGTTTCACGTGGAGGAGGGCGAAAACTGGTACGAACGAGCCGATAGCCGATACCATAGCGCCGACAACTGCGGTGAGCTCCAGCACTGCCCCGCTCCGCACGGCGGCTTCATTACGCTCGGAGACAACAACGGGAGGTACGATCAGGCGAGCGGGCTCGCCGAACCGGTTCGATCGGAGTGGGTGACCGGCGTGGCGCGAGTTCGTGTTCCGTATCTCGGCTACGTCAGACTGATTGCGACCGGCCAAGCGGAACCGGGTGATGTGTTCGCGATGACCGGTGGATTTCGGGTCGATAACACCGCTGATAAGGGCCTAGTTTCGGGTGGAACAAACGGCTACGAGACGGTTCAAACAGCCGGATAGTCGACGGCTACGACGGGTGCGGAGCGTGGATCAGTTATCGAATCGAGCCTGCACGAACGGCTGTGCGTTCTCGATATCGCCGAGCCGTGAGTCCGAGAGCAGGACCGCCTCCGTCTCTTCGACGGGGACTGAGAGACCCATTTCCTTCGTGCGACCGTAGCGACCCTTTGAGACGACGACAGCGTTGACGATCCCGAGCATGTCGAGCTCGCTGATGAGGTCGGTGACCCGACGCTGTGTGAGCACGTCGGCGTCTATCTCCTCGCACAGTCGCTTGTAGATGTTGAACACTTCACCGGTATTGATGTTGTGGACTCCATTCTTTTCGAGCAGTATTACGGCAAATAGAACGATTTTGCTCTGCGTCGGGAGGGTCCGAACCACTTCGACGACGCGGTCGAGTTCGATCTTGTCCTGTGCCTGCCTGACGTGTTTCTCGGCGACGATTTCGGCTTGAGATCGTTCCGCGAGCTCACCGGCGGTCCGAAGCAGATCGAGCGCCCGGCGGGCATCGCCGTGCTCCTGTGCGGCGAACGCGGCACAGAGTGGGATCACGTCGTCGGTGAGTGCGTCTTGTTTGAACGCGATGTCGGCGCGGTGTTGGAGGATGTCCCGGAGTTGGTTCGCGTCGTACGGGGGAAAGACGATTTCCTCCTCGCCGAGGCTGGACTTGACCCGGGGATCGAGGAAGTCGGTGAACTTCAGGTCGTTCGAGATTCCCATGATCGAGATCCGGGATTTTCCCAGCTCGGAGTTCATTCGCGAGAGGTTGTAGAGCGTGTCGTCACCGCTTTTTTCGACGAGTTTGTCGATCTCGTCGAGCATGATCACGACCACGCGCTCGTGATAGTCAACCGCCTCGAAGAACGTCGAGTAGACGCGATCGGTCGGCCACCCTGTCATGGGGACCTCGACCATCTCCTCGGCGTCGGTTTCGAGGTCGCCGATTCGCTTGTCGAGGTCGTCGAGCGTCGCGAACTCCGTATCGGTGAGGGCGGTCGGATCGTCGGTGGCCGCCGTCCGAAGCTCGCGATAGTGCTCGAGTCGGTCGGCAATAACGCGCTGGTTCTTCTCGATGAACGTATTAGCGAGCTGCGCGAGGACGCGGTACTGCGTGTCGGTCACTTCGCAGTTAATGTACTCGACCTCACACGGAACATCGTATTTTTGTGACGTCGATTCGAGCTCCTGGGAGACGAACTTCGCCGACGCGGTCTTTCCGGTTCCCGTCTTCCCGTAGATTAAAATGTTTGAGGGGGTTTCTCCACGCAGCGCGGAGACAAGAATCGTGGCCATCCGGTTGATCTGGTCGTTCCGATGCGGGAGTTCGTGAGGGGTGTAGGACGGACGGAGAACCTCTTTGTTTTCGAATATCGGTTCTCCTGAGAGGAGGTCGTCGAACAGTCCTTGGTTGTCACCGTCGTCGTCAAGGACGACGCCGTCGAAGTCAACATCGGGGGATGAGCGGTCTCTCCCGCCGTTTTCGCCGACATCGATGTCTGTGGAAACGTCGTTCGTCGAAACGCTTCGACCGGGAGTATTCGGAGTGGGAGATTCAGTGGAGTCGGGAGGAGAGGCCGTTGAGTCGGATTCGGGAGTCGACAGGTGCGAAACGGCGGAGTCGTCGGAACGCGAAGAGTTTTCGGAGTCGGTGTCGACGTCTTGGTTGCCGTCAGGATCAGAACTCGATCGATCGTCGACTACCTCACTCTCGGACTGATCGCCGGCTGCCTCGCTGTCGTCTTCCGATTCGTCGGCCTGTGATGTCTTATCTCCTTCGTCCATGTGAACCCCTCTGTTTCAGGTGGAAGTCGGCGAGGTGGAAACGACGTGTGTCGTATTTCGGGCTGAGACCCCGATATTCGACACGTATCTCAGTCGAATACGTCCAGTTGATGCAGTCGAAACAGATGAAGAGGTGGTACTAAAGTTTTGCTCTCTCACTCTGTCGACTCGAAGCCTGTCCGTCTTGGGCGTGATACACCGACGATCGCAGATTGTCGATTCGATCGACATATCTCGACGACGGATCCGGACAACGACAACAGCGGGATGGCGTCGTTGGTATCTGCAATCGGTATCTGTAACCGGTAGCTGTAACCGGTATCTCCTCTCGAGAGTGGATGTGTTAAGTGCCAGTATCAATCAGCACTGACCGCGCTCGAGTCGAATCGTCGTTCGACAGCGTCTCACACTTACTTGAACAGTGGCGTCGATGTGTATTTGAGCCGTTTGTGTTCCAACCCCCCCACCCCTTTGTTTCGGGTGGAACGTGTTGACGGTGGGGAGGGGGGTGAGCAGGGAATTATTATAAACCGGTGGTTTTATATCTAATAGATATAAACAGTACCCTCGACAATCCACACCAATTATATTTGTTTAGATCTAAGTTATTTTATTTTGTTTTAGGTCCGTAATATATATGCGGCACTATCTTCTCCGCTCTTCCCCCTCTACCAGACGCGTGTTCCACCCGAAACAAAGGGGTGGGGGGAGATGAGACAAAGGGGCGGGAGAAGGGACAAAGGGGTGGGAGAATGTGAGAGAGGGAGAAAGTGACTCGACACAAGTTGTACGGACCGGGTTGCACGAAACCGGCTGCACCAGCGTGTAATTCGATGACATGGCACCTCATTTCAGACGATAGAAACAAACCTCGGTATCCGACGTATCGATACGTCACGGCCGGAATATCATTGGATCAGGTGTGTCTGACGCAGTTCTTAAGTGAGAGGGGATTGGACTCTACCATAATTCCCCGAATGCACGCTGGATGACGCGGTATCGGGTGTTAGCACACCTCAGGTAATCATTCAGCAGAGGGCGTTTGGGAGAGAACACAGAATTGGAGGTTAGGATGGGACTGCTCACGAATCTCAAAGATAGCATATCACGGGTCACAGACGGTCTGTTCGCGGCCGACGAACCCAAACGAATCGGGATCTACGGACCGCCGAACGCCGGTAAGACGACCCTCGCGAATCGGATCGCACGCGACTGGACGGGTGACGCCGTCGGGCCGGAGAGCCACATTCCACACGAAACCCGACGCGCCCGTCGGAAAGAGAATGTGGAAATCGAACGCAACGGGCGGACGGTCACGATAGACATCGTCGACACACCGGGCGTGACCACCAAGGTCGACTACAAGGAGTTTCTCGACCACGACATGAATAAAGACGACGCGGTCCGACGCTCCCGCGAAGCCACCGAGGGCGTCGCGGAAGCGATGCACTGGCTCCGCGAAGACGTCGACGGCGTCATTTACGTCCTCGACTCCACGACCGATCCGTTCACCCAAGTGAACACGATGCTCATCGGTATCATCGAATCACAGGATCTCCCGGCTCTCATCCTCGCGAACAAGACCGACCTCCCCGGATCGGACGTCCAGCAGATCGCGAACGCGTTCCCGCAACACGAGACGATCCCGCTGTCGGCACTCGAAGGCGAGAACATGGACGAAGTGTACACCAAAATCGCGGAGTACTTCGGCTGATGCCTGGCTCCACCCCAAACGTCGATGGCGGCACGCCTCCCGGAGAGGGCTCGCCTTCCGGTGAGGACGGCTCGGACGACGGCGTCCGTATCGACATGATCAGTGGTGCACGCATGGAAGGGCTCACGGGAATGGAGAAGATCCGGCTCATTCTCGATGGCGTCCGCGACGGCAACATCGTCATTCTCGAAGAGGGGCTTTCCCCCGACGAGGAGTCGAAACTGATCGAAGTGACGATGACCGAGATCAGTCCGGACGACTTCACCGGTATCGAGATCGAGACGTACCCCAAAGCCGAAACCGGTGATCAGAGCTTCCTCGACAAGCTGATGGGTCGAAAGTCCGCACAGAAGCTCACCGTCATCGGTCCGGCGAACCGAATCGAGACACTACACAAAGACGAGAACCTAATCAGCACGCTCGTCTCCCGCAAATAGATGCCGCACCAGTGCACCTCTTGTGGGCGGACGTTCCCCGACGGATCGAAGGAGATGCTCTCCGGCTGCCCGGACTGTGGCGGAAACAAGTTCCAGTTCCAGCCGAAGGGATCGCAGACCGAAGTCGACCCCACTTCTCCTACTGACGACAAAGCGGCGCCGTCCGAAACTGTCGACTCGACAGCGTCCGAAACGGTCGACTCGACAGCGTCCGAAACGGTCGACTCGACGGGGTCTGAGACCGAAACAGCTGACTCGCCGCCGCCGGAATCCGAAGCGCAGACGCCATCTGAGCAACCGACCGAAACGCCGACGCCCCCGGAAGACTCGACAGCCGACCATCGGTCCGATTCGTCCGCAAAGACATCGGCGCAGTCACCACCGTCCGACGGCTCGGAACAGGTTGACGATCGCGCTGCAGAGGACACCGCGCAAGCAAGCGCTCGGTCAGATATCGTTTCACCCGACGAACTGAACCGGGCCAGCCAGGATATCGACTCCACAGCGGCAGACGATTCGTCGGACTCAGAAACTCAATCGGGTCCACGCCCCGATATCGGCCAACTCCGTGACGAGCTCAACGAGCAGTTCGAAAGCATTCGTATCGTGAGTCCCGGGACGTACGAGCTCAACCTGATGGAGTTGTACGATCGTCAGGAGTACATCATTTCCCTACAGGAAGACGGACGGTACGTTATCGAGATGCCGGACGCGTGGGGCGTGTCAGACGAATAATTTCAGACCCGCTTTTGCTATCTCTTCTGAATAACGGTCTGTACTTGAACAGAACCGATGTACCGATCAGATGATCGGTCTCGATCGCCTACTTCTACTTTCACCGACCGAACCGGTCGCATTGGCGACCATTGTCGAAGAAGACACAGTTATGCGGCTTCCTCCGCTACGGGTGCGCATGTCTATCGATCGTGCGTCCAGCGTGGGGCCCCATCCGGTCTTCTCCCGCATACAACAGATGATGCGGCCGCGATTGCAACCGACGGGATTGACCGGAAATCGGACGGAGCAGACCGATAACGGGGTAGTCGTATGCGCGTAGTCGCCAAGTTCGGCGGTACGAGCCTCGGCAGCGGCGAGCGCATCGAACGAGCGGCCGACTCCGTTGCGAGCGCCGTCGAATCGGGCCACGAAATAGCCGTCGTCGCGAGTGCGATGGGCTCGACGACCGACGATCTCCTCGACGACATCACGTTCGAGACGGACGACGCCGACCGAGCGGAGATCGTCTCCATGGGCGAACGGACGAGCGTGCGGATGCTGAAAGCCGCGCTCTCCGTCCGCGGTATCGACGCGCTCTTCCTCGAACCCGGTCACCCCGACTGGCCCGTTATCACCAACGAACTCGGCGAAGTCGACGTCGAGGAGACGAAAAAGCGCGCACACGCACTCGCCGAGCGTCTCGACGGCGTCGTGCCGATTCTTACCGGATTCCTCGCGGAAGATCACGACGGCAACGTCACCACGCTCGGTCGCGGCGGCTCCGACACGACCGCCGTCATGCTCGGCAATTACATGGACGCCGACGAAGTCGTTATCGTCACCGATGTGGAGGGCGTTATGACCGGTGACCCGCGTGTCGTCGAGGGGGCCCGCAACGTCGGTCAGATCACCGTCGACGAGCTTCGGAACCTCTCGTTCCGTGGCGCCGAAGTCGTTGCGCCGTCCGCGCTTTCGTACAAGGACGGCGACCTCGACGTTCGCGTTGTCCACTACCAGCACGGCGACCTCCTCAGAGGCGGGACCCGAATCGAGGGCGAGTTCGAGAGCCTGATCGACATGCGTGAGGAGCCGCTCGCCTGTCTCACAATCGCGGGTCGCGCTATCAGGAATCGCTCCGGAATCCTGTCGGAGCTCGCGAACGCCCTTCGTGAGGAGAATATCAACATCGACGCGGTGGCCTCCGGAATGGACTCGGTCACGTTCTACGTCGATGTCGACGTCGCTGAGACCGCCGAAGCGCTCCTCCACGAGGCGGTCGTCGCTGACGAGGCCCTCTCGTCGGTGACCGTTGCGGACCCGATCGCCGTGATTCGAGTGACCGGTGGTGAACTTCCCAACCAGTCCGGGGTCATGCACGACATCATCGCTCCGCTCGCGGACGCCGGAATCAACATCATCGATCTCATCACGAGTGCGACATCCGTCGCCGTCTTTGTCGATTGGGACGATAAGGAGGCTGCACTCGAAATCGTTCAAGCCGGCTTCGACTGACTTCTCAATTCTGCGACGGACCGGGTACCATTCGGGGGTTGCCCGCGCTGAAAGTGCGTACGTCTCAAGAGCGAGTGCTCCGCAAGAGCAGGTGTTCCTCAAGAGCAGGTGTTCCTCAAGAGCAGGTGTTCCTCAAGAGCAGGTGTTCCTCAAGAGCGGACGCGTCCTGAATTCGTTTCGTACGTAGTCGCGTATCCTCGTCGGCTACGACTCGTCCTCGTCACTCTCCTCCGGTTCAACCTGGTATCGGGTGGTCGCGCGCCCGTCGAACCGCGGTCCCGAGCCAGTTCGCTCGAATCCGATGGCCTCGATCAACTCACCCGTCCGCTCATCGTTTGGCACGACAACCTCGACGCTCATTCCCTCTCTGTTCGCAAAACGGCGAGGCTCTTCGAATAACCGACGAATCACTGACTCGTCGCCGTTGAAGTCTGTCACGTGGACGGTCTCTCCGTGCACGTCGAACGCGACGAACCCCGCTACAGTCGAACGATCGTCACTGTCACCTTCGGTATCGTCGGGTCCTTCCGACACCGCGACCCGGACCGACCGCTCATGGATCATGTCGAGTACGGCCGCACGCGGGCGATCGACCGCCCCGGCCAGCGTCTCGGCGTCTGATTCGAGTGCGTCACGAATCCGCATACCATCGATTTCCTACCTGTCGGTATAAAATCGCCGACGCGGGCCAACTGTATCGGCGGGGACTAGATGGTTTTAAACGACGGGCGGACGCAAGGTCGCGTATGAGCAAACCCACCAAGATCGTTCTCGGAACGATCAGCGTATCGGCCGTCCTCTCGGTTCTCATCATCCTCTCGTACGTCTTCGGGTGATACTCTCGCCTCAGCGCGTCTTCGGGTGATACTCTCGCCTCAGCGCGTCTTCGGGTGATACTCTCGCCTCAGCGCGGGGAGGATGTCAACACCCGCGTCGTTTCCGGTCGAATAGCTCTCAAGCGAGGTCTTGACCTCTTTCACACCTCGACGGCGACGTTGCCCTCGTCGTCGAGCTCGATGACTCCTTCGAACAGCTCTCGGAAGCGATCGAGCGTCGCGACCTCGTGTACCTCCTCGGAGAGGTGAAAGATACCGACGGCGTCGTGTTCGTCGAGCAGTCGGAGGATGTCGGCTGCGGCGTCGTACACGGCGTCGTCGTCGGCGTAGTACGCCATCTCTGTCAACGAATCGACGGACACTCGGCGTTTCCCCTCGTGTTCGGTCAGGAACCGCTCGACGCGATCGACGACCCCGTCGAGGTCGTCGGGCGCGGAGACGTAGTACACGTCGTCGGTCGACCGTCGCGAGTAGCCTCGCTCGACCGAGAGCGTGTCGAGAATCGTCGCCTTCGTCTCGTCGACGTCGTAGTACTCCAACTTCTGTTCGACCTCGCGGGCGGTCGTACGAGTGGAGACGACGAGGAACGCGTCGGTGTCCGTCTTCAGAAAGTCCGTGTCGATCCGGTCCGTCTCGCCGATGCTCGGATGAATGAGAAGCAGTCCGGTCCCGCCGGAAATCGTTTCGGGTCCGTTCTCGATGGCGAGCGCATAGTCCATAAACGTGGAAATCGCCGGACCGACTTAACGATGCGGGCCGTCGGTATCGGGTCGGAGTCTGTCGGAATCGGTGCGGAAGCAGAGACTCGGCATCGACACGGGAACAGCGACCGTCGAAATCGCTCTCACTCTCGGCGCGCACCCGGGCAGTTTTTTCAATCTCGCCCACGTCGATTCGATAGATGCCCGCTCACGACTCGGCCCGGGACGTGTACCGTCAAGCGCTCCCGGTGATACTCGTCAGTCTGATCGCCGGGCTGTTCGCGGGTACCGTCCTCGGGTCGGAGACGATGCGCGAGGGTATCTCCGACGTCCCGGGGCTCCTCTTGTTGCTCCCGGCGTTCCTCGCCACCCGCGGCGGCGTCTACGGCTCGCTCGGTGCTCGACTGTCGACTGGCCTCCACCAGGGGCTGATCGAGCCACAGTTCCAACTGGACCGCCGCCTTACGAATGCGATCGTCGCCTCGTTCATCAACGGGATGACCGTCTCCGTGTTCATCGCGGTGATCACCTACCTCTGGCTGCGGCTGTTCGGCGGCGCGGGTAACCTCCTCGAACTGGTCGGAATCATGATGATCGCCGGATTCCTCTCCGCGGTTCTCATGATCACCGTACTCATCTCGGTCATCTTCGTCGGGTATCGACGCGGACTCGACCCGGACAACGTGATCGGTCCGGTCGTGACGACGCTGGGGGACGTGTTCGGAATCTTATTCCTGCTCGTCGGAGTGTACGTCGTGGGGACCGTACTGTGAGCGACTCGGAGAGGACGGGCGCGACTGACGCTAACTCGGCGATCGCAGACGAGTGGTCGATCCGCCGGATCGTCCGCACGATGGTGCCGCTGTTGGCGGCGCTGTCGGTGCTCCAACTCGTCTCGGGGTCGGTACTCGAAACCTACGAGGAGATCCTCGTCCAGAATCCGGCGCTGCTCGTGTTGGTCCCGGTCCAGATCGGCACGGCCGGTAACCTCGCGTCGATCACCTGCTCCCGGCTCACGACCCAGCTCCACCTCGGTACCTACGAACTGAGTCTCACGAACCCCGACCTCCGAGCGAACACCGTCGCCGTGTTCGCGCTCGCTGGAACCGTTTTCGGAGCGGTGGGAATCGCGGCGTGGGGGATCGGCGTCGCCCTCGGCGGGACGCTCGGACTGGGCCGCGTTCTCCTCGTCTCGCTCGTCTCCGGAATGCTCCTCGCCGTGCTCGTCGTCGTGACGAGCGTCGCCGCGGTGGAGGGGTCGTACCGGGTCGGCGTCAACCCCGACGACGCCACGATCCCGATCGTCACCAACGTCTGCGACATCGCCGGCGTACTAATTCTCTTCGCGGTCGTGTCGGTCGTCGTCTGAGCGGGACGGCGGTTTCCGCTCCCGCTTTGCGCCCTCAAAAGACGCTGTCCGCAGTCGCCGCGCCGACGACGCTGAACACCGCGCCGACCGAGACGGCTTTGAACGTCGTCGCCCACAGTTCGATCCCGGATATCCCTTCTTCGACGAGGAACGTGTCCGGCGCGTCGAACAGCACGGCGAGCACGAACACGGAACCGAACGCGACGGTCAACAGCGAGAGAAACCGGATCGGGATCCCGATAACGCTGCGCTCGCTCTTCGGGTCCCGATCGGTGTCGGCCCGATACAGCGCCGCGTAGCCGATCATCGCGACCACGCCGGCGGTCAGCGCGGCTTGGATCCAGTTCATCCCTGCGGCGAGCACCCACACTTCCTCCGTGACGACGAACGGCCCCGCGAGCAGGAACCCACCGACAGCCTGCTGTGCGGAGTCGGCGACGCGGAACCGCGGCCGGCGCAGTCCCTTCGGCTTCTTCATACCCGGTGCAGTCGCGGCCCCGGTATAATCTCCTCGGCTTCGCGTTGGCTCGACGCTCGGTCCAGCGTCGATTCGGGGCTCGGGTCGACGCTGACTCTCTCTGCCTCACCCAGCCATCCAGTCGACCGTCTCCGAACGGACTTTCACCCGCCCCCGCGTCTCCGCGGGTATGAGCGTTCGCGAGGAGTTCGACCAGTGGGCGACGTCGGGTAAGGACCGCGGCATGGAGGACCGTCACTGGCACACCGCCAAACACGTCCTCGCGCGTATGCCCGTCGAGGAAGGCGACGCCGTCCTCGATCTGGGGACCGGCTCCGGCTACGCCCTCCGCGCGCTCCGCGAGCGCGGGATCGGCTCCGGGTACGGGCTCGACGGTGCGCCCGAGATGACGCGCAACGCCCGGAGCTACACCGACGACGACGCGGTCGGATTTCTCGTCGGTGACTTCGACGCGCTCCCGTTCGCCGACGACTCGCTGGA
Source organism: Halorubrum marinum (assembly GCF_048381195.1). Taxonomy (NCBI): domain Archaea; kingdom Methanobacteriati; phylum Methanobacteriota; class Halobacteria; order Halobacteriales; family Haloferacaceae; genus Halorubrum; species Halorubrum marinum. The sequence continues at coordinate 28,619 of NZ_JBLWMM010000005.1, forward strand.
CCACGTCTTCTCGATGGAGGCGTTCTACTACGCCGCCGACCCGCACAACACGCTCCGAGAGATCCGGCGGGTGCTGAAGCCGGGCGGCACGTTCTACTGCGCGGTGAACTACTACGACGAGAACGAGGCGAGCCACGCGTGGCAAGACAACATCTCGGTGGAGATGACGCTCTGGTCTCGCGAGGAGTACCGCGAGGCGTTCCGCGACGCGGGACTGTACGTCGCCGAGCAGGACAACATACCGGACCGCGAGATCGAGATTCCGCCCGAGTCCGCGTTCCCGACCGACGACTGGGAGTCCCGCGAGGCGATGGTCGACCGCTACCGCACGTGGGGGACGCTGTTGACGGTCGGCGTCGCGCCTTGATGTGTGGATTTGTTTATAAGTAGGTGCTGGCGCGGTGAACTCTTCTACATTTTCAGCCGCCCGGTTATGTACGATTACTGAGAGGCCAACGGCGAACACCTCCAACGCCCCAGCCGCGAGGACGGCGCACGCTCGCTGTCGTTCGAAAATCGGAGATTTTCGTGATGTCGTCAGAACGCACTGCGTTCTGACTGCTAGCCAGAAATCGATGATTTCTGGCGATGACGAAAGAGCTCCGCTCTTTCGAACCGCGCTCCTCGTCACTCGCTGCGCTCGTTCCTGTGGTGCTTACGTCGCCTGCGCCGCCCTCACGACTGCCTCTTTGAGTCCCACCCACACCGCACAGCAACCGCGCCTCACACCTCCCCAACCTCGTCGGTCGTCCTTCGCGTTGCTCCGACCGACCGACTCCCTCGCGCGGCGCTGTTCGCGGCCTAGCGGCCGCTCACAGGCGCGCGCCACCGCACGTTCTATTTCTATTTATAAACTATCGCCGCCAGCAGCAGGCGCGTTCCCTACCTGCAACGCCCGTTTTGACCGAACCGACCCGTTCCGACGATTTAAACCGGAACGGGCACCAACCACGGGTAATGCAACCGAGTTCGCTCCGCGGACTCCCCGCGGGCGTCGGCGAGGCGCTCGAAGCGGAGGGCGTCGCCGAGCTGTACCCGCCCCAACAGGCCGCCGTCGAGGCCGGAGTCGTCGACGGCGAGAGCCTCGTCGCCGCGGTCCCCACTGCGTCCGGGAAGACGCTCATCGCCGAGCTCGCCATGCTCTCGTCGATCGAGCGCGGCGGGAAGGCCCTCTACATCGTCCCCCTGCGCGCGCTCGCGAGCGAGAAGAAGACCGAGTTCGAACGCTGGGAGGACCACGGGATCACCGTCGGCGTCTCCACCGGCAACTACGATTCGGACGGCGAGTGGCTGGCGACCCGCGACGTCATCGTCGCCACCTCGGAGAAGGTCGACTCGCTGATCCGCAACGGCGCGCCGTGGATCGACGATCTCACCTGCGTCGTGAGCGACGAGGTCCACCTCGTCGACGACGCCAACCGCGGCCCGACGCTCGAAGTCACGCTCGCGAAGCTCCGGAAGGTGAACCCCGGGCTCCAGACCGTCGCGCTCTCCGCGACCGTCGGTAACGCCGACGTCATCGCCGAGTGGCTCGACGCCGAATTGGTCGAGTCCGACTGGCGCCCGATCGATCTCCGCATCGGCGTCCACTTCGGCAACGCCATCGACTTCGACGACGGGAGCAAACGCGAGGTCACCGTCGACCGCGGCGAGGACCAGACCGCCCGTCTCGTCGCCGACGCGCTCGACACCGAGGAGGACGGACAGGGCGGCTCTTCGCTCGTCTTCGTCAACTCCCGACGAAACGCCGAGTCGTCGGCCCGCAAGCTCACCGATGTCACCGCATCTCGGCTCACTGACGCCGAGCGCGACGACCTCCGCGAGCTCGCCGAGGAGATCCGCGGCGTCTCCGACACCGACACCTCCGAGGACCTCGCTGACGCGGTCGAGCAGGGGTCGGCGTTCCACCACGCCGGCCTCGCGAGCGAGCACCGATCGCTCGTCGAGGACGCCTTTCGCGATCGTCTCATCAAGTGCATCTCCGCGACTCCCACGCTCGCCGCCGGCGTCAACACCCCGGCACGCCGGGTGATCGTCCGCGACTGGCGTCGCTACGACGGGGATTTCGGCGGTATGAAGCCGCTCGACGTCCTCGAAATCCACCAGATGTGCGGACGCGCCGGACGCCCCGGTCTGGACCCGTACGGCGAGGCGGTGTTGCTCGCGAACAACGCGGACGCCAAAGACGAACTGTTCGAGCGGTACGTCTGGGCCGACCCCGAGCCGGTCCGGTCGAAGCTCGCCGCCGAGCCCGCGCTGCGGACGCACGTGCTCGCCACCGTCGCCTCCGGCTTCGCGTCCACGCGCGACGGGCTGCTCTCGTTTTTGGATAACACCCTCTACGCGACCCAGACCGACGACGAGGGACGGCTCGCCGCGGTCACAGACACCGTACTCGACTACCTCGCCGTCAACGACTTCGTCGACCGCGAGCGCGACGGCGGAACGGAGAGTCTCACGGCGACCGGGATCGGACACACCGTCTCCCGGCTCTATCTCGACCCGATGAGCGCGGCCGAGATGATCGACGGGCTCCGCTCGGTCGCGAGCGAAGGCCCGCACGGCGCCGACACCCCGACCGCGTCCGACGATACCGGCGAGTTCGTCATGACGGGAGACGACGACGGCGACGAACCCGGATTCGGGACGTACACGAGGGCTGCGGCCGACGCCGAGGAACGCGATCCGAAAGAGTCGGGAGCCCCAAGGGACCCAGGAGATGCCCCAGACGACTCGTCCCCCACGGTCACTTCGCTCGGCCTCTATCACCTCGTCAGCCGCACCCCCGACATGTATGAGTTGTACCTGAAATCAGGGGACCGCGAAACGTACACCGAGCTCTGCTACGAGCGCGAAGGCGAGTTCCTCGGAGCCGTTCCCTCCGAGTACGAGGACGTCCGCTTCGAAGACTGGCTCGCCTCGCTGAAGACCGCTCGTCTGCTCGAAGACTGGGCGAACGAGGTCGACGAGGACCGGATCACCGAGCGCTACGGGGTGGGCCCCGGCGACATCCGCGGCAAGGTCGATACCGCAGAGTGGCTGCTCCGCGCGGCGGAGACGCTCGCGCGCGACGTCGAGGGCGTCGACGGCGACACCGTCGTCGCGGTCCGCGAGGCCCGAAAGCGGATCGAGTACGGGGTCCGCGAGGAGCTGCTCGACTTGGCCGGCGTCCGCAACGTCGGACGGAAACGCGCTCGCCGCCTGTACGAGGCCGGCGTCGAGACCAGAGCCGACCTCCGGGAGGCCGACAAGGCGGTCGTCCTCGGTGCGCTGCGTGGCCGCGAACGAACCGCGGAGCGCATCCTCGAACACGCCGGTCGCGAAGACCCGTCGATGGAACACGTCCGCCCGGATCGGTCCGCCTCCGCGGCGGCGACCGCCGGCTCTACGAGCGACGACGACGGCGAGGGGCAGGCGAGCCTGGGTGATTTCCGATGAGCGAGTCCGGTCTCGACGGCGACGCCGCCGACGGCCCCAACGGCGAGCGCACTCCCCCCGAGCCGCTGACGCCGCCGCTCCGACTCGTCCGCGGTACCGCCGCGATCGACGATCTCGACGAGTTCCTCGCCGGAATGGACGCGGTCGCCGCCGAGACGGGCGCCGTCGTGCAAGCGTTCGACGCCGAACTCGTCGTCTCAGAGACGCACCTCCGTGAGGCGACACGGCTCGCCGCCCGCGCGATCGCTCGGGGCGAAGCCGTCGCCCGTGACCCGGGCGTCGAGATACTGCTGTACGCGGCCGGACGCCGCCAGATCGACCGCGCCCTCGCCCTCGGAGTTTCGGAGGGCGAGCAGGAGACCGTCGTCCTCGTCGCCGACTTCGGCGGCGTCCCGGGCGCGGAGCGCTCCGCCGCCGAACTCAACGCGGCGGCCGACGCGGTCGCCGAACTGCTCGATTCCGTGGACGCTCCTCACGTTACCGCCTACGATTCCGAGCGCGTGCGTGAGTTCTACGGTATCACCGACCGCGAGCTCGCCGCCACGGCTGGCGACGTCACGGACATCGTCCGTGAGCGCGTCGCACTGCTCGATGTGGAAAAGTAGCACGCACTCGTTTCGGGCCGTATTCGTGTGTAGTGTCTACCCCGTTTCTTCGACTGGAAAACGCGGTACGCAACGGCGAAATCGTTCCAGTCGAAACGAAGAAATCTCGACTAGACGCGCGGGAAACCCCGAGGGATCTCGGACGGGGTTCGCGGAGAGCAAATCCGCCAAGCGGACCGAGCGGCGAGAATAGTCCATCCTGGATTCGAACCAGGGTCGAAGCCCCCAGAAGGCTTCAGGATTGGCCACTACCCCAATGGACTGTGCGCATAGCCCGATAACCAGTGCGTGTTTGTAAGCGTTGCGCGTCGGGCGCTCTCTGACACTAGTTGACACCGTGTCGTCGACCGCTGCTCCCGCGCCGAAGTCGATCGATGAACGTGCGTATATCGACGCGCTTTAGCCAGCAGAATACCCACAAAGCTGTATGTACCTCGGACGATTCGTCGTCGTCGCTCCCGGCATCGGCGCGTACCGCGTCTCCTCTCGATCGTTCCCGAACCGTCGAGTCGTTGACCGCGACGGAATGCTCACCGTCGGCCCGACGCCGGACGCGCCCGAGACGGACAATCCCTACGTCTCGTACAACTGTGCCCGTGCAGTCACGACCCCGACGGGCGAGTCGCTCGCGGTCGTGGGGAACGGCTCGCACGTCGACCCGATAGCCGAGAAGCTCGAAATGGGGTACCCCGCCCGCGACGCGCTGGCGACCTCCCTGCTCGCGCTCGACTTCGAGAAAGACGACTACGACACGCCGCGAATCGCTGGCGTCGTCGGTGCCGACACCGCGACGATCGGCACGGTCCGCCGGGACGCGCTGCTCGTTGAGGCGGTCGACGAGCCGACGATCGTCGCCACGTACGAGACGGACAGCCCCGAGCCGTACGACTTCGCCGCGGCCGAGTCCGACTCGTGGGATCCCGCCTCGGCGGCGACCGAACTCCTCGCCGCAGACTTCGAACACCCCGTCTGTGCCGCGGGCGCGACCGTCGACGCCGACGGCGTTGCGCTCGCCTTCGACAACGGCTCGGTATAGGTCCGCCAACAACTCGACGGAGGCCCCGCCTTTCCGCCTCGCGACGCTTTTCCGCTCGCGACGCTTTTCCGCGTCCCGACGGCTTTTCACGTCCGCGGTCGACCTCTTCGCATGGAGCGCGTCACCGCGGCCGATTATCACGATATCGCGAAACCCGCCGATCCGCGGGTGTCTCCCGACGGAGACCGAGTCGCCTTCCTCCGGCGACAGTCGAACGGCAACGACGAGTATGAGTCGACGGTGTACCTCGTCGACGTCGACGGCGGCGACCCCGGGCGGCTCACGCTCAGTGAGGGCTCGGACGCCGAGCCGCGCTGGAGCCCCTCCGGCGATCGGATCGCCTTCACATCGACACGCGGGGCCGACGACGACCGTCAACAGCTGTGGGTGCTCCCGCTCGGCGGCGGTGAGGCCAGACGACTCACCGACGTCGTCGGCGGCGTGTCCGAGATCGCGTGGTCACCCGACGGCGACCGAATCGCCTTCGTCCAGTCGGCGACTGCCGAGGACCGCGAGAGCGACCGCGACCGCTCTGTTCCCGAGGAGTACGAACCCGAGGAACATCCAGACCCCCGCGTGATCGACCGTACCGTCTACCGGTCCGGACAGGAGTACTTCGACGGCCGGCGTTCGGGCGTGTACGTCGTCGACGCCGACGCGGAAGTCGACGGAGTCACCGCGGCTGATCCGGCCGAGGGGGTCACTCGAGTTACCGACCGCGAGGCGGACTTCGGGAGCCCCGAGTGGGGCGACGGCGACACCCTCTACTTCACCGAGCAGGTCGGCGACGACCCGGACGACTCGGTCGAGATCGCGATTCACGCCCACGATCTCGCGGCGGACGACACCGAGCGCGTCCACACGACGACGGGCTGGGGGGCCTCACTCGCGGCGACGGCCGACGGCCGGATCGCGTTCACGCACGCCGAGCCGGAACAGGTGTCGATGCAGCCGACGGACCTCCGGGTCGTCGACGGCGAGACCGGGACGGTCACCGACCTCACGGGCGACCTCGACCGCGGCCTCGGCCACGAGGCGGCGCCGCAGTGGGGGCCGGACGACGAGACGCTCTACTTCGCCACGCCCGACGAGGGAAAGACGGCGCTCTGGCACGTTCCGAGCGACGGCACCGAGGGGCCGGAGCGACTCGTCCGTCCGGGTACCGTTTCCGGTGCGACGGTCGGCGGCGACGACGGTGCGGGACCCGACGCGGTGACCGTCGCGTTCGCGGCTAGCGAGTGGGACCACCCGGGCGACGTGTTCACCTACGACGCGTGGAGCGGAGAGCGGACTCGCCTGACCGAACTGAACGCCGACTACCTCGCCGCCCGTGAGATCGGCGAACCCGAGGAGATTCGGTTCGAATCCGCCGGTACGGAGATACAAGGGTGGGTGTTGACGCCGCCGGGATTCGACGCTGAGAGCGAATACCCGCTCGCGGTGGAGATCCACGGCGGCCCCCACGCCATGTGGTCGACCTCGGGAACGATGTGGCACGAGTTCCAGACGCTCGCGGCCCGCGGCTACGTCGTCTTCTGGTCGAACCCGCGCGGGTCGACCGGGTACGGCGAGGCGTTCATGCAGGCGATCGAGCGCGACTGGGGCGCGGTCACTCTCGACGACGTGATGGCCGGAGTCGAGCGCGTCGCCGACCGCGAGTATGTCGACGCGTCGAACGCCTTCGTCACCGGGGGCTCCTTCGGCGGGTTCATGGCCGCGTGGACTGTCGGACAGACCGACTTCTTCCGCGCGGCCGTCGCCCAGCGCGGCGTGTACGACCTCACGGGCTTTTACGGCTCGACCGACGGGGCGTACAAGCTCGTCGAAGGCGACTTCGATACGGTTCCCTCTGCGGATCCGGCGTGGCTGTTCGAGCAGTCGCCGACCGGCCACGCCGATGCGGTCGAAACCCCGACGCTCCTCATCCACTCGGAAGACGACACCCGGACGCCGATCTGCACGGCTGAGCTGTACCATCGGATCCTCCGCAAGAACGGTGTCGACACGCGGTTCGTCCGGTACCCGCGCGAGGGGCACGAGCTGTCTCGCTCGGGCGAACCCGCGCATATCGTCGACCGAATCGAGCGGATCGTCCGCTGGTTCGACGGCTACTCCGACCACCATGATGTCCCGCGGGCGCTGGATCGGCCGGAGGACGACGGGCTAACTGCTGCCGCGAACGACTCGGACGCGGACGACTCGGACGCGGAAAACGAGAACGAGGCGTAGTCCCTCGGGCCGTCTCTCAGGCGTCTGTATCTGGGTCGAACTCGTCGATCGCGACGTGTACGCTTTCGACCCACCTATCGAGCGCGTCGTGGAGCCGTTCTTTCGCCTCGGGAACGGAAATCGCCGTGTACTGGTAGACGTATCCGCCCGAGTCGAGGAGGCGCCGCTGGCGTTCGACGAGTCCTTTCTCTCGTAGCGTCGAGAGTGAGCGGTTCACGTTCGATCGGTCCCGATCGAGGGTCTCCGCGAGCTCGGCGACGGTGCTCCCCGGGTGATCGAGAAGCGTCATGTACGTTCGGCTCTCGTGGTCTTGGACGCCGAACACACAGGAGAGAACGTGTTCGAACGACGGGGACGCGTCGCCGACGAGGTCCTCGATCTGGGGATCGCTCATGGCCGTCGTTTGACGCGGTTCGGGTTAAACGTCGTTATCGACTGCCCGACTATCCCGGACCCACAAACCATCCCGCGTCGTCGTCGACTCAATCGTCTGCTGCGTCGGGGCCACCGGCGGCATACCCCATCCGATCCAGACAGCCGCGCATCTCGGTCTCCTCGGTGTGGCGGTGGAGGTTCGTCGGTGTGTCACAGTGGTACGTCTCGCCGTCGTACCGGAGTACGACCTCGTGTTTGCCACCGGCGACCTCAACGGTAACGAGAATTCGTCGCCCCTCGTTGAGCGCGTCGATAATCTCGTCCGCCGCCAGCTCGCCGGCCTCGATCCGAAGCACGTCGCTCATGGGTGTCGTTCGTGATATTGGAATTAAATCCGTTCGGTGTCGTTCGCCGGTGTCGCTCGCGCGTGATCTTCGGCCCCGGACGGAGATCGCCGCCAGTCAGGTCATCGTCGAGTCGGGACCGCCCTCCTGCTCCGGCGGCTCGACGCCCTCGGCGGCGGCGACGTCGTCCGTCCGCTTCTCCGTCTCGACGTGCCAGCGGTCGATCTCCGACTCGTACTCCGCGAGGACGTCGCCGACCTCGTCTTTCAGCTCGTCGTCGTTGATGTTCACTTCGAAAACGAACGTCTCGCCGTTCTCGCCGCGGCCGACCTCCTGGACGTTGGCACTGACGAGTTCGTTGTCGAAGTAGTACGGCGCGACCTGCGTCATCACCTTTCGGTACACCGTGTCTTCGACCTTTCTGAGAGCCTTTCTGCTCGCCGAATCGGCCGCGCGCGCCACGTGACTGATCGACTCGCCCCAGCTCTCCATCGCGCTCTCCGTGTCGTTCTCTTCGACCTTCTCGTACGATTCCGTGAGTTTCTCTCCGGCGGTCTGGAGGTCGTCACCGGCCGTCTTTCCGGCGCGTTCGCCTTCGCCTTCGCTGACGGAGGCCTGTTCGGCGGTCTTTTCCGAGACGTCCTCGTCGATTCGTTCGTGGGACTTGGGTCGCCAGTCGTCGAAATCGTGGTACGCGTCGCCGTCGACGCCCGTCTCACGGAGCGCCAACGCGATGCGCTCGCCGTGTTCGACGATATCTCCCCAGTCTCCGCGCACCTTGAACCCGGAGATGCTCTCTTCCATCGCTTGGCATCGCTACGGTGCGAACAGGGATAAGTCTCTCCGAACTGACGTAACTTGTTACCGTTTGACGGCCACGGATGCCCTCGTCACTTCCCGTACGCGAGTCGTCGTCCGAGCGCGTCGATTCGGTCTTTGAGGTCGCTGAGATACCCCGCCGGTGACACTCGGCGAATCGACGACTCGTCGACCTCGATCCGCTCGCCGCCGAAGGGGTCGCGTTTGGCGCGCTCTTCCGGGTCTTGGTCCCCTCTCACCGCTCCAACCACGGTCGACATCGAGCACCGTCCGCACGCCTCCGTTCGGATCTCTTCATCAGTCATGCGTCTCTCTACCGTACGAACGCCTTCCACGGTGTTAAAACCCGGTATTGTCCCCGTATTCGGTCGATCTCTGCGCTCTCTCGATGAACTCGGCTTGCTCCCCCACCGACGCCACCGCCCCGACGACCTTTTTACCCGGTCTATGGAATGGCTTCACATGGGATACCGCGTCGTCGACACCGACTCGGTCGAGCCAGCGGCGGATCGACCCTGTGAGTGCCGAAAACTGTCCGATCCCGGCGGGCTCGATGCCGTCGCGATCAACCGGTTTCGAGCGGAGCCCGGCGAACGGCTCCCGCTCACGTATCACTACCACGAGACGCAACAGGAGGCGTTCTACGTGCTCTCCGGAACGCTCTCGGTCGAAACTCCGGAACGGACCTACGATGTCTCCGAAGACGACCTGTTCGTCGTCGACCCCGAGAGCCCGCAGCGCGCGTACAACTCGGCCGACGCCGACGAACCGGTGACGGTGCTCGCCGTCGGCGCACCGCCGGCCGCCGACGACGCGGTCGCGTACGATCCTAACGATGAGTGAGCCAGCGAACGCGGAGGGAGGTGGAACCGATGACGGCCGCTCGGAGGGGGACCGCGACGACCGTGACGACCCCGAAGTACTGCCGGCGGAGATCCGCGAGAACGTCCCCGACTACGACGACGAGTACCTCGACCGCGTCTCGGACCGGCTCATGTACAGCTACGACTTGGACCGCGATGTCGTCGTCGACGGCGAGCGGTTCGAACTGTACGCGGAGATGCGGATGCGAAGCCAGAAGCAGTTCCTCCACCCCGCACTGAGCTACGCCGACCACGACATGATGGAGTATCTCTTCGCGCGGCGGGTGTCGACCCCGACCGTCGGTGAGTTGGAACGGCTCGTCGAGTTCGCGCACGGCGTCGCCGACGAGCGCGTCGACGGCGACGAACAGCACTTCGGCACCGACGTCACCGTCGTGCTCGTCGCCGATCGACTCTCCGACGACGTCGTCGATTTCGTCGACGGATTCCGCGACCGAACCCTCCTCAAATTCGGCTACTACGGGCACTACGAGGTGAACCTCGTCGTCGTCGCCCCGGAACAAAAGCGGCTCGTCGCCAGCGAGGCGGCGGACGTCGCCGGTGCGTTTCGACTCTGGGAGCGCATCGAGAAGCCGGACGAGGGGTTCTTCTCGCGGTTCGCGAAGCGGTTCTGGCGGTAGGATCGCGGTCGCTCACGGGTTTTACGAAGGGGGAAAGCGGGAAAGAGCCGAACGGGGAGCCGGGGCGTCTCAGTCGTCGCTCGGTTCGGCCGCCGGGGCGCTGTCGCCCCCACGAACCGACCTGAGGTTGCCGATACCGATCTTCACCAGCGACAACGCCAACGTGATCAAGACGAGCGCCAGGATCATCTGTGCGGCCGAGGACAGCTGTGCCCCCAGGCCGACTGCACCGCCTTGGATCAGATTGACGTAGAGGTTCTCGTAGAGCGCGAGCCACGTGAGCCCGAATATGGTGATGGTCACCATCACCACCATCGGGACGCCCGTGGAGATGAGCTGCTTGGACTCGTCCCAGTTGGCGAGCCAGACCGTTCCGGTAAGCAGTGCGAGTGCCGCGAGCAGCTGATTCGCACCGCCGAACAGTCCCCAGAGCGTCGCCCATTCACCCGAGACGACGAGCACGTAGGCGATACCGATCTGCGCGAGCGGGTTCGTGTACCGCCCGCGGGCGATCGAGCCGAGGTCGCCGGAGAGTCCAGAGACGGTCATCCCGTCGTCCATACCGACGATCTCTTCCATCATGTACCGCCCCAGACGCACCGCGGTGTCGGTCGAGGTGAGCAGGAAGCTCACCAGGACGAGCGCCATGAAGACGGCCCCGATAGCCTCGGGAATCCCCAGGCTGGTGAGGATGATACCCCCACCGGCCGCGAAGTTCGGCAGCGCACCGCCGATGCCGCCACCGGCCTCGACGACGGTCGCACCGAGTCCGGCGACCGCAAGCGTCGACAGCGCGAGCGCGGCGAGCAGTCCCTCGCCGAGCATCCCGCCGTAGCCGATCAGGCGGGCGTCGCTCTCCTTGTTCAGCTGCTTCGACGTCGTCCCCGAGGAGACGAGCGAGTGGAATCCGCTGATCGTCCCGCAGGCGATGGTGACGAAAAGCAGCGGGAACAACGGCCAGAGTCCGGCCGCTTCGAGCCCCCAGAAGCCCTGGAACGCCCCGAGCGAGGAGTCGATGACGAGCGGCTGGCTGGACGTCGCGAAGATCGTTCCGACGATGATCGCGAGAATACCGCCCCCTACACCGGTGTACAACAGGAACGACGAGAGGTAGTCACGGGGTTGGAGCAACACCCACACCGGGAGCGCGCTCGCGACGGCTCCGTACACCATGATAAGCGGCACCCACGCCATGACGTTGGGTGCGAGTGCGCCGGGGACCCACTCGCCGGCGCCGAGTCCGAGCGTCTCTGCGAGGACGAACGTCCCCGCGGGGTAATCGCCCGGGAACAGCGCGAACGGGTACTGGATCCCGACCCAGACGCCGGCGAACACGCCGGCGACGAAGAGCACGGTCCCCGGAATGAATGGGCCGTTGAGCTGGTAGAGGTACACGCCGAAGGCGAGCGCTAACAGGATATAGACGAAGCTCGCCGTCGTTACCTGCGGATACGCGTTGAACACGATCCCGACGACCAGCGCGAACACCGCCACGACGAGGATGATCGTGAGGAACGCGAACCACAGCAGCAGGTTCTTCCCCCGCTCGCCGACGTACTGGCCGACGATGTAGCCGATCGACCGACCCTCGTGGCGAATCGAACTCGACAGCGAAATGAAGTCGTGGACCGCCCCCATCAGCGGGTTGCCGATAGCGACCCACAGCAGCGCCGGAACCCAGCCCCAGATGGCTCCCGCGGTGATCGGGCCGACGATCGGCGCGCCGCCCGCGATACTTGAAAAGTGATGCCCCAGTAGCACCGGCTTCTTCGCCGGTACGTACTCCTGTCCGTCTTCGTACTTGTGTGCCGGCGTCTCCCGCTCGTCGTCGAGTTCGACGAATCGCGAGAGATACCGCGAATACCCCATGTATCCGACGGTAAACGTGCCGAGCACGGCAACTACGATCCAAATTACGCTTGTCATAGATTGACTGCCTCGTGGTATCGATTCACTATTTCATACTTAAGTATTGTCTTCAATCGTGATGTTTCGGTCACATCATGTCGCCTGAACGCGGTTTCATCCCGCGGATCGCGGTTTATTTCCTAACTAACAATATAAAATCCGCGAGTGGGGTTGCCGTTGTCATTCGCACGCGCTCACGCTCGGCGGTCGATGCGGATCCCTATCGGTCGGCGCGCACCGTCTCGTCCCCACCGATATCCGGCCCTCCGTCGGCGCCTGTCTCCACGTCGAGCTCGGCGGCCACGTCCGACAGCACGTCGCCCCGGACCTCCGTCGTTCGCGACTCGATCTCGGCGACCAGCGGCGGCGTGAACTCCTCGCGGACCTGTTCGATTCGATCCCGCTCGGTCGCGACTTTTTCGCGGAGATACCGCGCGCCTCGTCCGTTTTCGTCGTCGTCGGGCGACGGCGTGAGCTTGTTCGCGACGAGCCCCCGCACGCGGAGGTCGCGCTCGGTGAACCCCTCGATCGCGCGCCCGGTCTCGTTGACCGATAGCTGATCGGGGTTCAAGACGAGGAAGAAGGCCGCGTCGTTGCGCATGGCGTCGCCGGCGAACTCGAAGAACTCCTTGCGGCGCTGTAACCGTTCCAAAACGGGGTCGCCGTCCATCAGCCGTCGCGGCTCCATGTTTCCGATCGCGGCCTTTTCGAACAGGTCGATCGATTGGCGACGCTTGTACAGCAGTCGGTCGATCCAGTCGCCGAGGAACTCCGGGAGTCCAAGGAGCCGCAGCGTGGAACCGGTCGGTGCGGTGTCGAAGACGACTCTGTCGTACGACTCGCTCTCGTTGCGCATCACGCCGACGAAGGCGTCGAACAGCGCCGCCTCGTACGCGCCCGGCGTCCCGTGTGACATCTCCAGCTGACGGTTGATCTCGGAGACCATCGCGGCCGACACCTGCTCGGAGAGCCCCTCTCGGATCTCCTGGAGGTGCCGCTGCATCTCGTCGTCCGGGTCGATCTCCATCGCGTCGAGCCCGTCGACGCCGTCGACGGACTCGGGCTCGTCGCCGAACTGCTGGTCGAACACGTCCGACACCGAGTGGGCGGGATCCGTCGAGACGACGAGGGTCCGCACCCCCGCGTTCGCACATCGATACGCGTACGCACAGGAGACGGTGGTCTTGCCCACGCCGCCTTTGCCGCCGAAGAAGACGAACGGCTCCATCAGAAGTGGTACTGCTGTCCCTTTCGTTCGATCAGGCTCTCTCGGTCCCACAGCCGCCGCTCCCACGCCTCGAACTCGTCTTCGAGGTACGGGAGCAGCTCGGCGGTGTAGTACGACACCGGCGAGGGGATCCCGAAGGCGTCCGGGAAACACGCGAGCATGAACTCGTCTTCGGTGTCCTCCGCCTCCTTCTCGATCTTCTCGTAGGCCGGATGCGTTATCATGCCGTGGTACAGCCCGCGGAGCCACTCGTCGAGAACCTCCCGAAAGGCGGCGATTCGGTCAGCGACTGTCATTATCCGTCATGATCACCGGGGCGCGGTAAAAGCTGTCGCGGCTGGACGCGGCAACTGCTGTCGCGGCTGGAGATGTCACGAACTGTCGTGACGCGGTCGCGAGAAATCCGCCGGAGGATCGGTTACGTCTCCGTTTACGCCGAGTTGCCGTCGGCGGTGAGTTCGCCCTGAGTTTCGGTCGATTCCTCTCCGTCCGCGAGCTCCGGCTGTTCGGTCTCGCCGGGGCTCGGCGTGTGTGCGTCTTGGCCGAGCGCCAACCAGACGAGGTACAGCATCGCGACGATCATGAGGAACGTCACCAGGGTACCGATGATCCCCACGATGGACACGTACTCAATCATGTTCCGCGGTCCGCGGCCCCGGCCTATCAACGTATCGGCTCGCGACGCTCGAACCGCGATAATCGCGCGGCGAATTTGCCCTCGGAACCACGCGTCGAACGCGTTCGTCGAACTGTGGCTGACTCCTCACTCCGTGAATTGCCGGGGAGTTCAAGGGCTCTGGCCATAGACCGACTCCCATGGACGATCGGATCCCGGTAACCGTGCTCTCGGGGAGCCTCGGAGCGGGAAAGACGACGCTGTTGAACCACCTCCTCACGAACGCCGGCGACCGCGATATCGCGGTGCTCGTCAACGACATGGGAGACGTGAACGTCGACGCCGAGCTGATCGCCGAGGAGTCAGAAGTCGATATTGAGGGGGTCACGGAGCTGTCGAACGGCTGTATCTGCTGTGAACTGCAGGACGACCTCGAAACCGCGGTGGTCCGGCTCGCCAACGAGCGCTCGTTCGACGCCCTGATAGTCGAGTCGTCCGGGATCTCCGAGCCCGCGCCGGTCGCCCGATTATTTACTACGGAGTCGCGCGCGGCCGCCCGCTACCGGGTCGACGCGCTGGTAACCGTGGTCGACACGCGCCAGTTCCTCGATTCGTTCGCTGGCTCCGAGACCCCCGAGCGACGAGTTAGCGAAGGTGACGCGGTCGACGGCGACGACGAAACCCGCCCGCTCTCAGACCTCCTCGTCGAACAGATCGAGGTGTCAAACGTGGTTGTGTGTAACAAAGCCGACCTCTGTACCGACGACGAGATCGACGAGGCGGTCGATCTCGTGGGCGCGCTTCAGCCCGATGCGGAGGCGATCGTCACCGAGTTCGCCGCGGTGGACCCCGAGCGACTCCTCGATGTCGGTCTGTTCGACGAGCACGAGGTCGGGGCCCTCCCGGGGTGGAAGCGCGCGCTCGCGGACGCTGCGGAAGATCACGGACACGAGGTGGGTGACCACGACAGTCACGAAGCAGACGGCCGCGCCCACGATCACCGCGAAAACGACGGCGGGCACGCCCACCGCCACCCGGACGAGGTGTACGGCGTCACCTCGTTCACCTATCGCCGTCGGCGACCGTTCCATCCCGATCGGCTCGCCGCGATCCTCCGCGACCTCCCGCCGTCGGTCGTCCGCTCGAAGGGGACTCTCTGGGTCGCCGGTACCGACCAACGCCAGCAGGTCGGGCAGGCGGGTCTCTCGGTCCGCGTGGGAGCGCTCGGCCCGTGGATCGCGAGCCTGCCGGCGGTCGAACGCGATATGCTCCGGTCGAACCGTCCGAACCTCGACTGGGACGACGAGCGAGGGGACCGCCTCACGGAGTTCGTCGTCATCGGTACGGAGATGGACGAGGCCGCGCTCGTCGGCCGACTCGACGACGCGCTCGTCACCGACGAAGAGTGGGGCGCGCTCCGCGAACGCGGTGACGAACTCCCGGGCGAGACGACTGGAGGCGAGTTCCCCTTCCCGACCGAGCAGGGCGAAGAGATCGCACTCCGCGAACCCTGAGTCGCCGAGTGTCGTCGAGTCGCCGAGTGTCGTCGAGTCGCCGAGTGTCGTCGAGTCGCCGAGTGTCGTCGAGTCGCCGAGTGTCGTCGAGATACCGACGCTGCCGCTCAACAGGCACACCCCGTGCCGCTGGCGCGCTCGAACCGCATCCGCCCGTCGCAGTCCGGACATCTCGGCGTCCCCTTGTTATCGCGCGGGAGCCCCTTCTCGTCGACGTCGACGTCGCGGACTCGAACTCCGCAGTCGTCACACCAGTACGACCCCTCGGAGCCGTCGTCCCCGGCGGTCCCCGGCGCTCGCTCGGTTGACGACTCCAGGAAACCGGTTACCGTGTCGAAGATTCCCATGACGTCGTTTTAGCGTGGTGTATGGTATACTCGATCAGTGGTGTGCGATTCACACGCACAGACGCGAGCACTCGGATCACAGCAGCGGCACCGTGAGCCCGACGAGGGCGACCCCGATCCCGAGCGCGGCGTAGAGCAGCCGTTCGAATCGCGGTCCGGGCGGGAGCGGACCGGCGTCGAGCGGCGGCGCAGACCGGACGAACTGCGCGTACGCGACGGCGACGAGCCCACAGAACGCCACCGCTGACAGCGCCAGCGACGTCGACAACGCGAGCCCGTACGAGAGACCGTATATCGGCCCAAACGACATAGTGAGCATGAACGCGAGCCCGACGCTGACGAGGAACGGAACCGGATCGATCCGGTTACCGTGTCGATTGTGAACGCGCAACTCGAACGCCATGCCCATTCTACGCTCCGCACGGACAAGAGCTAAGTGGGGGTCACTATCATTCGGCGTATGAGCGAAGAGCCGAAGGGGATCCGAGACGGGGTCGAGGAGTCGAAGGGGGACCCACGGCTGCTGCTGATACTGAACGCGATCCTCTCGGTGTGGTTCGCGTGGACCGCGATGTGGGGGCTCGACCTCCTCGATATCGCCGTGCTCACGACGACGAACGTCGTCACGCTCGCGCTGATCATCTTCGCGTTGACGTACGTCGCCGTGTTGCGGTAGCGACGTCTGTTGCCGTGTCGCGGTGAGCGAGAGGCGGGGGCTTGACCGAGCGCGTCGCGACCGACCGCGACTACCGCCGTTTGGCACCCTTTAAGCCGAACGCGGCCGCGTTTCCGATAATGACGATCGAAGACCGCGACGACGCGTACCTCATCACCCACGCGCTGGCGAAAGACACGCTTTCGCGGCTCCGCGACGTCGAGACCGAGCAGGTCGCGTTCCGCAAGGGCCTCGTGAAGCTCGGGCGGATCTGCGGCTACGAGATCATCGACGGCGCGATGGAGACGGAGTACGTCCCCGTCCAGACACCGCTACAGGAGACGACCGGTGAGCGCGTCAAAGGGCTCGACGACGTGGTCATCATCAACGTGCTCCGGGCCGCGACCCCGTTCGTCGAGGGCCTCCTGAAAGCGTTCCCGCGCGCGAAACAGGGCGTCATCTCCGCCGGACGCGACGAGGAGGCCGGGATGAACGACGACGGCGAGTTCCCGATCACCATCGACTACGTCAAGCTGCCCGAGATCGGCCCCGACGACACGGTGATCGTCGCGGATCCGATGTTAGCGACCGGCTCGACGATGTGCGCCGTCCTCGATCACATCCTCGCGGAGGCCGAGGACTTCGAGGACCTGTTCGTGCTCTCGGCGGTCTCCGCGCCCGACGGGCTCGTCCGCGTGAGCGACGCGGTGCCGGAGGCGGACCTGCTGACGGTCGCTATCGACGACCGCCTCGACGACGACGGATTCATCCTCCCCGGACTGGGCGACGCCGGCGATCGAGCGTTCCGCACGGTCTGACCGCGATTCCGACACTGCGGCCATCGCTCACTTTCGACTTGGTCGCCGACGTACCCCGCTCGACCGCGTCGACGTACTTTTAAGAACTACCCCCGCGACCGATCCGTATGAGCGACGCGCCGACGAACGACCCCTGCGACAGCTGCGGCGAGCCGACGACGGACGCGCTCTCGCGGACGGTCAGACTGAGCGTCGACCGGGCGAACATCGACACCCAACGGCTCTGTCCCGACTGCTTTGCCGACTGGATCCGGCGGTATCAGGACCGGCTGGGGTCGGGTCCCGACGACAGCAACGGGAGCTCCGAGATCATCGTCGACTGAGCGGCGGGAGGCTCGACCCTTTTAACCCTCTATGGCAACGTCCGTCCCGACCGCCCGTCTTAAGCCGCGCCGGGACGGACGGAAGCGTAATGGATTTCGCCATCGACGCCCCGGCGCCGTCGGCGCCCGACTGCGCCGCCGACGGCACGTGGCTCGCCTGCATCGAGTGCGACGAGACGTTCGCCCCGTTCGAGGACGTTCGGTACACCTGCGACGAGTGCGACGGTCTCCTCGAAGTCCGCTACGACGACCCGCCGACGTTCGACGAGTTCGGCGCGGGCGCCCCCTCCGAGGGTCCCGACCGCGGCGTCTGGCGGTACCGCGAGGCGCTCCCGTTCGACCTCGGCGTGACGCTCCCCGAGGGCGACACCCCGCTTCACCGCGTCCCCCGGATCGAGGAGGCTGTCGGCGTCGACACGCTCCGGATCAAACACGAGGGGATGAACCCGACCGGCTCGTTCAAGGACCGCGGGATGACCGTCGGCGTCCGCGTCGCCAAGGAGCTCGGCGTCGGCGCGCTCGCGTGCGCCTCCACGGGGAACACGAGCGCCGCGCTCGCGGCCTACGGCGGCCGCGGCGGCATGCAGACGCTCGTCCTCCTGCCGCAGGGAAAAGTCGCGGCGGGGAAGGTCGCGCAGGCGAGCCTCCACGGGGCCCGCATCCTCGAAGTCGACGGCAACTTCGACGCCTGTCTCGACATCGTCCAGGAGCTGGCGGCCCGCGGCGAGGCGTACCTCCTCAACTCGCTGAACCCGTTCCGCCTGGAGGGGCAGAAGACGATCGGCTTCGAGATATTGGAGGAGTTTCACGCCGACTACGGAACCTTCCCGGACCGGATCGTCCTCCCCGTCGGCAACGCGGGCAACACCTCGGCACTGTATAAAGGATTCCGCGAGCTGGTCCAGTCGGGGGCGCTCGAAATCGACGAGGTGCCGAAGCTCACCGGCGTGCAGGCCGACGGCGCCGCCCCGATGGTCGAGGCGATCGAGGAGGGGAACGACGAGATCCGCCGCTGGGAGGAGGTCGAGACGCGCGCGACCGCGATCCGCATCGGCAACCCGGTCAACGCGCCGAAGGCGATCCCGGGCATCCGAAACACCGGCGGTACCGCGGTCGCCGTGAGCGACGACGAGATCACCGCCGCGCAGCGTCACCTCGCCAGCGAGGGCGTCGGCGTCGAGCCCGCGTCCGCCGCGAGTCTCGCCGGTCTGAAGAAGCTCCGGAGGCAGGGGGTCGTCGGCGACGACGAGCGCGTGGTCTGTCTGACGACCGGGCACCTCCTCAAGGACCCCGAGGCCGCCTACGAGGCCGGTGGCGACCCCGAACCCGTCCCGAACGACGTGGGTGCGGTGCTCGACCACCTGCACGGATAAGTGGGGTGAACTCTGTCACTCCCAGTTGTACAGCGCGTCTTGGAACACCTCCTCGACGTCTTCTTTCGTCACCGGTCGCGGGTTACATCGAAGCAGCCGCTGCTGGCTCTCCACGGTGCGCTCGGCGAGTTCTTCGGTGTCATCGACGGTGATCCCGGCCAACTCGTTGAGTCCGCTCGGGAGCACGTTGAGGTCGCGCTGGAGGCGGACGAACTCTTCGCGGGCCTCGTCGGCCGCGTCTCGCGTACTCATTCCGCTGGTGTCTGCGCCGAGCATCTCGGCGACCGTGGCGAATCGCGGCGGGTCGCTGGCGACGTTGTAGCCGAGCGTGCTCGCGGGCGTCAGGGCGGCGATGGTCTCCCCGTGGTAGGTGTGGTAGTTGTTGCCGACGGGGTACGCCATCGCGTGTGCGAGGCTCGCACCGGCGGTGAGTCCGGCGATCGCCCCGAACAACGCGCCCTTCAACATCGCGCCGCGCGCCTCGATGTCGTCGCCGTTGTTGACGACGCGGCGCACGTTCGACGAGAGGAGGTCGATCGCCTTCTCGCTGAACATCTCCGTGAACCCGGTGCGCCCGGCGTACACCGGACGATCGGCGGGGTCTTCGGGCCGGAGCAGGTCGTCGTACCGGTGCGTGGTGTACCCCTCGATCGCGTGTCCGAGCGCGTCCATCGCGGTTTTGGCCGTGAGATCCGGCGGGAGCGTCGTGGTGAGCGTCGGATCGAGCACGGCGGCGTCCGCCCGGACGTGCGTGCTGGAGATTCCCTCTTTGATCTCCTTGTCGGGCACCGAGAGGATCGCCACGGGCGATATCTCTGACCCCGTCCCCGCCGTCGTCGGGAGCAGAACGAGCGGCGCTCCCGACTCGGTGAGTTTCTCGCCCGCGCCGGTCGGCGCCGCCACGTAGTCGAGCACCTCGCCGCCGTTGGCGACGATCGCTCGCGTCGCCTTCGCGGTGTCCATGGAACTCCCGCCGCCGAGTCCGAGATAGAAGTCGTATCCGTCCTCGCCCATCTCCTCGCGGACGAAGTCGATACACTCCTCGACGGCGCCGATGCTGGGCTCGCGCTCGACGCCGTCGAACACGTCGACGTCGAACCCGTCTGCCGTCAGTTCGTCGGCGACGCGATCGACGTGACCGAGAGAGACGAGGTCCTCGTCCGTCACTATCAGTCCGCGGCCGTCGCCGGTGAGACCGAGCTGCCCGAGCTGGTAGCCGAGCTCGTCGGCGGCATCCGCTCCGACTCGGATCGCCGGCATCCGGACCTCCCAGACCGTTTCGGGCGACAGCTGGTGCGGGTCGGCGGAGACGGAGCGCTCGTAGCTCACAGCCCCCACCCCGGCTGGATCGACGCGAACTGCTCGGGATCGTGTCCGAACACGACTTCGGCGTCGTGGCGTCGCTCCAACTCGCGGATCCGATTCATGCTCTCGGCCCACTCCGTCTTCCCCCACACGAGGGGGCCGCCGAGCGGAACGTCGTTCTCGTAGTTCTCGTCCATATACACCTGATCGCCGGTGAACACGACGGTTCCGTCCGAATCGAGGTGTATCACGGAGCCGGTGAGCCCCGGCGTGTGGCCGGGGAACCGAACGAACTCCAGGTCGGTGAAGTGCTCCTCGCGGTCCCGGTGGAGCACCTGCCAATTAAGATCGTGGTCGAAGTCGTCGAGGACGTACGCGGCGCTCCCCTCGTCGGTCTTCGCGCTGTAGTACGCGAACTTCAGCTCCTCCTCGTGGACGTACACCGGGGTGTCGGTGCCCGCGAAGAACTCCAGACCGCCGGCGTGATCGAGGTGGAGGTGACTCTGGAACACCGCGTCGATGTCGTCGATATCATATCCCGCGTCTTCGAGGTCGTCGTCGAGTCGGTGCTCGCTCGCGTCGTGCGGATAGAACGCCTGGGTGAGACCCTCGGGCCAGTGGCCGTCGGCCGCGTCGTGATGTGAACCGGTGTCCCAGAGGACCGTTCCCTCCGGGTGATCGATGACGAGGTTCCACACCGGAATTTCGCCGTACTCGGTGTCGGGGTTCGGCTCGTCGTGGCTCCCGATGGTGTTCGCCTCCATCATATAGTTCATATCGCAGTACAGCCCTCCGCGGTCGATGACGTGGACTTCGGCGTCTACCATTACGTTGGATAATCATCATAATCCGTGATAAACGTACCTCCCGCGACACGGACACGTCTCTGTTGCTTCGTTGCGAAATCGACGCGGCACGGCTTGAAACGGCCGTAGACGGCGAAAAAACTGCGGTAGATCCGCTTCCGTGACGATCTATTCCGCCGGCCGCTCCTCCGCCTCGTCCAGCGTGATCTCGGTGACCTCCACGATCCGGTCGTCGGCCAGCAGCGCTTCGATGGCCTCGTCCGGCACGTCCTGGTCGAGGTTGTAGACGGTGAGCGCCTCCCCGCCTTGCGTCTCGCGGGCGTTGTACATCCCGGCGATGTTCACGTCGTAGTCGCCGAGGACGGTGCCGATGAGCCCGATGACGCCCGGCTCGTCGGTGTTGCGCGCGACCAGCATGTGCCCGTACGGGACCGCGTCCACGCGGAACCCGTCGATCCGGACAATTCGCGGGTCCTCGCCCGCGAACAGCGTTCCCTCGACCGCGATCGAGTCCTCGCCGTTGTGCACGGTGACGCGAACGATGCTCTGGAAGTCGTCGGTCTGTCGGGTCTTCGACTCCGTCACCTCGATGCCGCGCTCCTCGGCGAGCCGCGGCGCGTTCACGGCGTTCACCTGCCACTCCAGCGGCTCGAACACGCCCTTCAGCGCCGACGCCGTCACGAGTTCGACGTCCTCGGCGGCGATGTCGCCCTCGTAGGCCGCCTCGACGCTCGTGATGCGGCCGTCGAGCAGCTGTGCGGCGACCTTCCCGGCGGTCTCCGCGACGGCGATGTACGGCTTGATCCGCGGGAACGCCGTCTCGTCGACCGAGGGCGCGTTGAGCGCGGTGAGCACGGGCTCGTCGTTGAACGCCGCGATCACCGCTTCGGCGGTGTCGACGGCGACGTTCTCCTGTGCGGCCTCCGTCGACGCGCCGAGGTGTGGCGTCACGACGATGTCTTCGACGTCGAGCAGCGGCGAGTCCTGCGAGAGCGGCTCCTCGGCGAAGGAGTCGAGCGCGGCACCCGCGAGGATGCCGTCGTCGACCGCCTCGGCGAGCGCGTCCTCGTCGACGATGCCGCCGCGGGCGCAGTTGATCAGGTAGCCGCCCTCCAACTGGGCCAGTTCGTCCTCGCCGATCATGCCTTCCGTCTCGGGCAGGAGCGGAGTGTGGACCGTCGCGAAGTCGCCGCGAGCGAGCGCCTCGGGGAGGTCCTCCACGAGCTCGGCGCCGAGCCGATCCGCGCGCTCCTCGGAGATGTACGGGTCGTAGACGACGAGATCCATCCCGAGCGAGTCGAGTCGCTTCGCGACTTCCTGGCCGACGCGGCCGAGCCCGATGATGGTGAGCGTCTTGTTGTTCACCTCGGTGCCGAGGAACTCGCCTTTCGCCCACTCGCCGCCGACGAGGCGGCCGTGCGCCTGCGGGATCGAGCGCGCGACGGCGAACGTCATCGCGACCGTGTGCTCGGCGGCCGCGCGGACGTTCCCCTCGGGCGCGTTGGCGACGATGACGCCGTGGTCGGTGGCGGCCTCGAGGTCGATGTTGTCGACGCCGATACCGGCGCGTCCGACGATAACCAGATCGGAGGCGGCCTCGAAGACGGCCTCGTTCACGTCGGTTCCCGACCGGACGATGAGCGCGTTGACGTCGCTGACGGCGTCCAGCAGCGCGTCGCCGTCGACGTCGTAGTCCGTTTCGACCTCGTAGCCGGCGTCTCGGAGTCGGTCCAACCCCGCCTCTGCGATGGGGTCGGTCACGAGTACCTTCATGGACGGATCCACCGGCGGCGCGAGGTTAACCCTTTCCTCATCGCGCCGTTTTGCCGCCCCGATCGATCCGCTATCGTGGATATCGAACCCCTTTGTTTCCGGTGGAAAATGGTCGTTCGTGTGTATCCGGATCGCGGCGGTGCACGCGCCGGTCGCGACGATTCCCCGCGCTCGCCGACCGCTCGGCGGTACTGCCTTTTATACGGCCACGTATGACGGCGTATGGACCTCACGATCGCCTTCGTCGGCGTCGCCGCCATCGTCGTACTGACGGGGATCAGCGCCTTCTTTTCCAGCTCCGAGCTCGCCGTCTTCTCGGTCGCGAGCCACCGGGTCGACTCGCTCGTCGCCGCGGACGTCCCCGGTGCGAGAGCGCTCGCGGCGCTCCGCGAGGACTCACACCGGTTTCTCGTCACCGCTCTGGTGAGCAACAACGTCGCCAACATCGCCGCCGCCTCGGTCGCGACCGCGGTGTTCGTTCGATTCGGCTACTCGGCGGGCGGGGCGGCGACGGGGTCGACGCTCGTCACCTCGCTTTTCGTCATCGTCTTCGGCGAGATCGCGCCGAAGTCGTACGCGGTTGCCAACGCCGAGAAGCACGCGTTGCGGGTCTCGCGCCCGGTCGTCGCGATTCAGCGGATCGTCCGTCCCGTCTTGTACGTGTTCGAGGCGCTCTCCGGCGTCGTCAACCGGTTCACCGGTGGCGAGTCCGACATCGAGTCGTACCTCACCCGCGAGGAGATCGAGACGCTCGTGCTCTCCGGGGAGGCCGCGGGCGCGCTCGACCCCGACGAGGGGGCGATGATCCGCGGCGTCCTCGACCTGGAGTCGACGCGGGTGTCCGCGGTGATGGTCCCCCGCACCGAACTGATCGCGCTGCCCGACACGGCCGGGATCGACGACGTGCTCTCGACCGCCGCGCGCGAGGGCGTCACCCGGATGCCGATATACGGCGAGAACCGCGACGACGTGGTCGGGACCGTCGACGTCCGCGACGCGCTTCGAGCCGCCGAGCGCGGCGATCCCCTGGCGAGCGCGCTCCGCGACCCGACGTTCGTCCCCGA
The DNA here is from genome assembly GCF_048381195.1 of Halorubrum marinum. Lineage (NCBI taxonomy): Archaea > Methanobacteriati > Methanobacteriota > Halobacteria > Halobacteriales > Haloferacaceae > Halorubrum > Halorubrum marinum. Next base: position 52,699 of record NZ_JBLWMM010000005.1, read on the forward strand.
GACGGGGTCGGTCGACGAGCTGTTCGCGGAGATGCGGTCGAGCGGGCTCCGGATGGCTATCGTCGTCGACGAGTTCGGTGCGGTCGTCGGTATCGTCACGCTCGAAGACCTGATCGAGGAGGTCGTCGGCGAGCTGGTGGGCCGCTTCGAGACCGACCACGTCGACGTGGTCGACGCCGACACCGCTATCGTCCGCGGGTGGACCGCCGTCGCGCACCTCAACGAGGCACTCGGACTGGCGCTGCCGACCGGCGGCGGCGTCGATACCGTTGCGGGGCTGATTACCCAACGGATCGGCCACATTCCGTCTGAGGGCGACGCGATCGTCGTCGGCGACGTGACCCTCACGGTCACTGGCGCGACGCCGACGCGGATCACTCGCGTTCGCGTCGAGCATCCGGGTGCGGACTCGCTCGCCACGGAGGACGGCGATGACGGCGACGCGGTCGCGGCGTGACCGGTGACGCCGCTGCGGGGTAATCGGCGACCCCGCAGCCGCCGAAACGCGACGCCCCCTCAACAGAGCCCGAACGTCGCGACCGTCTCGTACACCGGCCCCTCGCTCGTCGGCGTCGACGACAGCAGGCGGATCTCGTCGACCTCGAACTCGCCGATTTCGGGACCCCGCTCGCGGACGACCTCCTGTACAAGTCCCTTCCCCCGCGCGTCGCTCATCCGGGCGAGCGTCACGTGCGGAGTGAACGCGCGGTCTTCGGGGTCAACGCCGAGTGCGGTCGTCTCCGCTTCGAGCGCCTCGTGGAGCGCTGTCAGCTCCGCACTCCCGTCCTCGACGCCCGCCCACACGACCGAGACGTAGTCGAGGCTCGGGAAGACGCCGAAGCCGCGGACGGCACACGCGAACGGGTCGACGTCGGCGGTCTCGACCGCGCGGTCGCCGGCCGCGACCACGTCGTCGAGGGTCGGGCTGTCGCTCTCGTCGTCGCCGTCGTCGCCGTCGTTGTCGCCCTCGTCGATCTCGCCGAGAAATTTCAGCGTCACGTGCGTCCGTTCGGGGTCCACCAACCGCAGTCCGTCGGCCCCGTCGAACGCGGCCTGTGCCTCCGCGACTCCCGCCGTGAGGCCGTCCGGGAGGTCGACAGCGAAAAACGCGCGCATTATCGAGTACGGATCGATCGCGTTCGCTTATAAATCGTTGATGACATGCGGAACGGGTTCGAAAGAGCGGCCGTTCGCTTATAAATAGCAAACAGCAGATCGACGGTGAACGCCTCCAAAGCCCCAGCCGCGACGACTCGAAGCGCTCGCTTGCCGCCAGCGCTACCCGCCGGCGACGCCACCGCATTGTTCGTTTATACGTGGTCGCCACCGACTCCCTTGTTCTTTATAATCGCTCCCGCAGCGTCGTCGCGGTCGCCTCGCCGACCCCGTCGACGTCGGTGAGGTCGTCGACCGAGGCCGCTCGGACGCTCTCGACGGAGCCGAACCGACGAAGCAGTCGGCGGCGCGTCTGGGGACCGATGCCGGGAACGTCGTCGAGGACCGTCTTCACCTCGTCGCGGACGGTCTGGTGGTAGGAGACGGCGAAGCGGTGGGACTCGTCGCGCACTCGCTGGAGCAGGTGGAGCTCCGGCGCGTCGTCGGGCCACCGCTGTGCGCCCGTCGGCGTCACCACCAGCTCCTCGGCCTTCGCGAGCGCGACGACGGGGACGTCCCACCCGGTCTCCGCGAGCGCGTCGCGGGCGGCTCCGAGCTGTCCCTCGCCCCCGTCGATCAGCAGGAGGTCCGGGTCGGAGCGGTCGTCCCGGCCCTCGACCGCGCGCTCGGCGCGCCACCGGACCAGCTCGCGCATGTTCGCGTAGTCGTCGTTGCGGTCGGTGAGCTTCTTTCGCCGGTAGTCGGCGGTCTCCGCGCTGCCGTCCACGAAGCAGACGTCGGAGCCGACGACGGCGGTCCCCTGCGCGTGGCTCACGTCGAACCCCTCGATCCGCGCCGGGCGATCGATCGCGAGCCGTTCGCCGAGCGCACCGACGGGGTCGTCGCGGCCGTCGCGCTTTCTGGCGTTTTTGAGGGCGAGCTCGACCAGCCTCGACTCGCGACCCGCGCCCGGTACCCGGACTGCGACGCCTTCCGCCTCCAGCCACTCGATCACGTCCGGATCGCTGGGCCGCTCCGCGAGCAGCACCGCGTCTGGGAACTCACGCTCGGCGTAGTACTGGGTGAGGAACGCCGAGAGGACGGCGGCGGGGGTGTTGGTCTCGGAGTCGGCGGACCCGGTCCCGTCGCTCCTGCCGTCGCCCCCGCCTTCCCCGTCCCACACGGCCGCCGCGTCCAGCCGGTGCCGACTCCGATCGACGAGCTGGCCGCGCTCGCTGTGGAGCCGGGCCACTCGCGCCTCGTCGCCCTCGACGGCGGCCGCGAGCACGTCGACGGTCCGGTCGTCGCCCCGGTCGCTCACCGCGTCGCCGCCCTCGCCGTGGAACGCCTCGACCGCCTCCAGCCTGTCCCGCAGGTTCGCGGCGCGCTCGAACTCCGCGCTCTCGGCCGCGGCTTCCATCCGCCGACGCAGGGGGTCGGCGAGGACGCCCGTCTCGCCCTCGAAGAACCGCCGTGCCGCCGCCACGTCCTCGCCGTAGCTCTCGGCGTCGATCTCGCCGGTACACGGCGCCGAGCAGATCCCCATCTCGTAGTCGAGACAGGGGCGCTCGCGGTTCGCGTACTTGTGGTCCGAACACCCGCGGAGTCCGTACTCGTCGCGGATCGCCTTTATGACCGTCTCCACGCGTCCCTTGTTCGTGAACGGGCCGTAGGCGACCGCGCCCTCCTCCGGGTCGCGCGTCACCTCGATCCGCGGAACCGGGTGATCCGTGAACGCGACCAGCGGATACGACTTGTCGTCTTTCAGCCGGACGTTGTACCGCGGCTGGAGCCGCTTGATGAGGTTCGCCTCCAAGAGGAGCGCCTGCGTCTCCGTGTCCGTCACCGCGAACTCGATCCGGTCGGCCCGCCCGACCATGTCGCGGATCCGCCCGGACCGCGGGTCGGCGTACGATCTGACGCGATCCCGGATATCGACCGCCTTGCCGACGTACAGCGTCGTCTCGCCGGCACGGAACTGGTAGACGCCGGGCTCGCTCGGGAGCGCTCCGGCCCGCTCGCGCACGGCGTCGGCCTCCATTGGAACGTGGTAGCCGCCGAACGCGTTTGAACGCTACGGGCGCGGATCGCCCGGTTCTCGCCTCGTTTCTATGGCACCGCCGATTATCAATGGTGATTCTTAGGCGGGACGGTTTATCTAGGTGGTTCGGCGACGGTCACGTAGATATGCGGGGACTTCGAGAGACGCTTCGTCGCGCGCTCGGACGGGGAGAGAACTCCCGATCGGTTCCGGACGGCGGCGTCGTCGTCGAGGGTTCGGACGAACGGGGAAGCGTGAACGCCGGCGGCGGCATCGACGCGATCGACGACGAGACGCACACCGTCTCCGGGGCGTCGGGTACCGACCGTGCCGAGACGCTCGCGAGAGCCGGCTTCCAACAGGTGTTCGACGCGACGGGCGTCCCGATGTTCATTCTCGATTCACGGGGAAACGTCGCCGAATGGAACGGGTCGATCGTCTCGCTCACGGGAACCGAACGCGAGGACGCGATCGGCCACGGCCACGTCTCGGAGCTGTTTTACCCGGACGGCCGCCGGGCGGACACGCTCGCCGACAAGGTGCTCGACGCGCCGGACGCCGCAGACGAGGTGTACGGCGTCGAACGCTGCGCCTCGGCGCGGAACCGCTACCGCGACACCAGCACGATGGTCGACCACCACGGCGACGAGAAACACATCGAGTTCACGGCGGCGCCGCTGTACGACGGCGACGAACTCGTCGGCGTCACCGAGACCGTTATCGACCGGACGGAGAACGTGAGCCAGCGGGACGCGACGAAGCGGTTGATCGCGGAGATCCGCGAGACCGCCGAGGAGATCGGCGGTGGAAACCTCGACGCCCGCGCCGTCCGCCACGAGGAGTGTGAGATCCTCGACGAAGAGCTGCTGGCGGTCGTCGACGTCGTCAATCGGATGGCCGAGAACCTGGAGGACCTCTCCGAGAGCGTCTACCGGCAGGCCCGGGAGATCGACGGCACCGTCGAGGAGGCGAGCGACGCCGCCGGGGACATCGCCGAGAACGTCGAGGAGCAGAACGAGCTGTTAGAAGAGAGCGTCTCTGAGATGCAGTCATTTTCCGCGGGGATGGAAGAGGTCGCCGCGACGGCCGATCAGGTCGACTCCGCCGCCGTCGCCGCCAGCGAAGCAGCGGACGAGGGCCTCGACGCCAGCGAGGACGCCCGCGAGGCGACCGAGGACGTCGTCGATATCGGCGACGAGCTGGTCGAGAGCGTCGGTGCCCTCTCCGAGCGAATGGACGACATCGAGGAGGTGATCGAGGTCATCTCCGACGTCGCCGACCAGACTAACCTGCTCGCGTTGAACGCTAACATCGAGGCCGCGCGCGCCGGTGAGGGCGGCGACGGCTTCGCGGTCGTCGCCGAGGAGGTGAAGAAGCTCGCCGACGAGACCCGCGGCTACACCGAGGAGATCACGGAGAGCCTGGCCGAACTGCAGGCGCAGTCGGACGAGACGTCGACGGCGGTCGAGCGCTCGCACGCGCGTATCGACGACGCGGGCGCGGAGATCGAGACCGTGCTCGACTCGCTCGACGAGATCGCCAACGCGGTCGACGAGGCGGCCGCGGGCGTCGCCGAGGTCGCTCGGACGACCGACGACCAGGCCGCGACCGTCGAGGAGCTCACCGCGTCGCTGGAGGCGGTCCGCGAGCGCTCCGATCGGACTCGGGAGGCGACCGATCGCATCGTGCGTGCGACCGAGGACCAGGAGGCTGCGGTCGACGAGCTGATCGCCCGCGTCGAGCGGCTCGACGCGAGTCAGTAGCGGGGCGGGACGCTCGGGCCATTGGTCGGGCGGATACCCCGCCGCCGAACGTTTAACCCCGCCGAGCCCCTGTTTCTCGTATGTCCGCTACGCCGCCCGGACCAATCGGCGATCCCCTCTTCGGCAACGGTCGACAGTACGCCGCCGACCCGTTCTCGTTCATGCGCGCCTGCGCCGACAGCTACGGTGACGTCGTTCGTTTCGACCTCGGCCCTCGCGAGACGTACATGCTCACGAACCCGACCGATATCGAGCGCGTCCTCGTCTCCGAGGCCGAGCGCTACCGCAAGCCGCAGTTCGGCGACGACGCGATGAACACCCTCCTCGGCGAGGGGCTCCTCCTGAGCGAGGGCGAGACGTGGCAGCGTCAACGCAAGCTGGCGAACCCCTCCTTCCACAACCGGCGGATCGGCGCGCTCGCTGGCCCGATGGTCGATCACACCCGGTCGCAGCTCGCCGACTGGGCGGACGGCGAGGTCGTCGACATTCAGCTGGAGGTCGCGCGGCTCACCGTCAAGATCATCGTCTCCGCGATGCTCGGCGCCGACATCACCGACGAGGAGGTCAAGACGGTTCAGGAGAACTTGGAGCCGCTCGGCGCGCGATTCGAGCCCGACCCGCGGCGCTTCCTGATTCCGAACTGGGTGCCGACCCGCGAGAACCGCGAGTTCGCCGCCGCCGTCGACACCCTCGAATCCGTGATCGACGGCATCGTCGAGCGCCGCACGGGCACCGAGCGCGACCCCGCGGTCGACCCGGCCGGACCCGACGGCACCGCGGTCCGTGGCCCGCCGGGCGATCCAGAGGGCGACGTGCCGATGGACCTGCTCTCGGTCCTCCTCCGCGCCCGCGACCGCGGCGAGCAGACCGACGCAAACCTCCGCGACGAGCTCGTCACGATGCTGCTCGCCGGGCACGACACGACGGCGCTCGCGCTCACGTACACCTTCTACCTGCTCTCGAACCACCCCGAGGCTCGGGCGCGGGTCGAGCGCGAGGCCGAGGCGGCGACCGGTGGTGGTCGCACAGCGGACGACGCGACCGCCGCCGGGACCCCGACCGCGGCCGACGTCCGCGAGATGACGTACACGGAGCGCGTCCTCAACGAATCGATGCGGCTCTATCCGCCCGTGTACACCCTCTTCCGCGAGCCGAAACTCGACGTGAAACTAGGGGGGTATCGGATCCCCGAAGGGGCGGCGCTGATGTGTCCGCAGTGGGTCGTTCACCGGTCGCCGCGGTGGTACGACGACCCCGATACGTTCGACCCGGGTCGGTGGACGCCGGAGCGCCGGAGCCGACGCCCGCGGTTCTCGTACTTCCCGTTCGGGGGCGGTCCGCGCCACTGCATCGGCAAGTCGTTCTCGCTGCTGGAGGCGAAACTCATCCTCGCCGAGGTCTGCTCGCGGTACGAGCTCGAGTACGAAGGGCCCGAGCTCTCGCTGCGCGGTTCGCTGACGATGCATCCCGACCACCCGGTGCCGATGCGGATCCGCGAGCGCTGATCGGCTCTCGATCAGCGAGAGCCGTCTTCCTCCCGGACGACGACCGGTTCCTCATAAGTCGATCGTCGCGGCAACCTCGCGAAATTCGGGGTCGTACGCGTCCAGCGCGTGGACACGCCATCGAATCGGATCGAACTCGGCGGCGACGAGATCGGCCACGACGCCCGGCTCGGGGTTGCCGCCGCGCGCCAGCGTGACGTGTGGGATGAACCGATCTCCCTCGATCCCCTCGATTGCGCCGTAGGCGGCACAGAGCCGACGGTGCAGCCGAACGAGTCCGTCGCTCTCGACGGCGAGATACACCACCGGGCGCGAGCCGGACGCCGGCGCGTCGAAGACGTCGATCCCGGTCACCGCGACGTCGAACGGATCGATACCGGCGAGCAGCGGGCGAAGGTCGTCGCGCAGCGCCGCGAGCGCGTCGGGCTTCGGGAGGCCCGCTCGATCGACACCCGTGACGCGGTCGGGGACGTCCTCGACCCCGAACCGCTTGCAGACGAGCGTGTGTCTCCGTCGCACGCGATCGAAACCCGAGAGTTTCGGGTGGAGATCGGTCGCGAGACGACGAACGGACGGCGGCAACGGGACGTTGAGGCTAAACATGAATTGGGGCTCGTCTGGCCGTCGTCTCTCGATTCCGTCTCGCATCGGAGAGGGGACATGCACCGGGTGTCTGTCGGGGGATGTGCACATGTGTCATGTACTTGCTGTACCGATCTCCACACGAAGCGCCGCGTTCAATCGATAGATCGGCCGCACTCGCGCTCCCGCTCGCGGCGGTGCCGCGTTCCATGTCCGTTTACCGCGGTCGGCGGGTATAAACCTCGTCGCCGAGGGCGCTCTCGAGGCGCTGCTTTCTCTCTCCCCGCTTCCGCACGCCTGCTCGACGCCGCCTCCGCTCTCGATCTCGTTGCGCGATCACGCGATTAAAAGCCCTCCCGTAACGAACGGGGCGTATGAGCCTCATCGCGTTCGACTTCGACGGCACGCTGTCCGACTCCGAGATGACGGTCCTCCTCGCCGAGCGGGCGGGCGTCGCCGACGAGGTGGCACGGATTACGGAGCGGGCGATGAACGACGAGCTCAGCTACGCCGAGAGCCTCTACCAGCGCGCGGAGCTGCTCGGCGGGCTCGACGAGGACGCGGTCGCCGCGGCGTTCGAGGAGGTGACCCTCCGGCCGGGCGCCGGGGAGCTGATCGAGCGGCTGCAGGCCGAGGGCCACCACGTCGCCGTGCTCACCGGCGGCTTCGACCGCGGCGTCGCCCGCGCCCTGGAGAAAGAGGGTGTTGCGGCCGACACGATCGTCGCCAACCGCCTGCCGATGGTCGGCGGCGCGCTCACCGGCGAGGCGGAGGGACCGCTCATCGAGGGAACGAAAGACGACGCGCTGGCGGAGCTCGCGGCCGATCTGAGCGTTCCGATGGAGTCGACGGTCGCGATCGGAGACGGGGCCAACGACCTGCCGATGCTGGAGGTCGCCGGACTCGCGATCGGGTTCGTCCCGAAAGATGCGGTCCGCCCCGTCTGTGACGCCGTCGTCGCCTCGATGTTCCGGCTCGGGAAGGTGCTTGAGAGCCACGGCGTTCTGTCCCCCGCGGAGTGAGTCCACGGTCAGGTGAACGGGGACAGAGTCGGGTTGTTCTCGGCGCGCGAACCCTCGCCGTTCACACTGTTTGGACCAACCCTTAATCAGTCGCGGAGCGAATTTCGTTCCATGAACGGCGTTGTCGGGGTGGATCGATGCTCCCCACGCTGACGTACCTGCAGTTCCATCTCGTCTTCAGCGTCCCGCTTCTGGCGGCGCTGTGGTACCTCGCCCCTCGGTACGACGCGCTCCGCCAGCGGCGCGCGGCGGCCGGGATCGCGATCCTCGTCGCTATCGCGTACGCGTACACGACGCCGTGGATCAGCTATATGATCCGCAGCGGCGCGTGGTGGTACGCGGACGGCGCCGTGCTCGTCCGAGCGCTGTCGATCCCGCTTGGAGAGTACCTCTACTTCGCGATCCAGACGCTGATCGTCGCGTTCACGCTCCACCTGATCGGATTCGACCCGACGTTCCGCGACGGCGACTTCGACTACGCACCCCGGATCGCGGGCGTCGCCGTGGGGTTCGCGATGGTTCCGCTCGGGCTCTGGCTCGTCCTACGCGACCCCTCGTTCCTCTATCTCGGCGGCCTCCTCGCGTGGGTCGGTCCCGTCTTGGCGCTCCAGTGGAGCGTCGGCGGCGGGTACCTCGTCCGGACGCCGCGCGTGTGGATCCCCGCGACGCTCCTTCCCGCGGCCTACTTCTGGATCGTCGACCGGATCGCCATCGAGATGGGGACGTGGGTCATCTCGGCGGAGCACACCACGGGGGTCGCTCTCCTCGGGCTCCCGATCGAGGAGATGCTCTTCTTCGCGGCGGCCGGGCTGATGACGATAAACGGGCTCGTGCTGTTCGAGTGGGTGCTCGACTGGAACGACCGGCGGGCCGCCGCCGACTCGCCGACCAACTCGCCCGTCGACCCGCTCGTCGACTCGCCCGCCGACGCTCTCGACCCAGACGGAGGCGACGACGGGAGGGCGACGTCCGGCACAGAACCCCGACCGGAGCCCGACCCCGACACCGTCGATGACTGAGCTCTCGACCCGCACCGGAGAACGGGACGGGACGACGGGTGGCATCGAGGGGCGATCCGGCGTCGACCACGCGGCCCGGGGCCGATCCAACGTCGACCGCTGGTTCGCGTACTACCCCGCGCTCGCGCTCGCCGCGCTGCTCCCCGTCGGCGCCGTGACCCCGCTATTTCCGGTCGAACTCGGCGTCGCGACGTTCGCGCTCGGCACGCTCGTCGTCGGGATGGCACACGGTGCGGTCGACCATCTGGTCCCGCTCCGGGCCGCGACCGACGTGTCGCTCCGCCGGTCGATCGCCGTCGTCTCCGTCGTCTACGCGGTCCTCGGCGGGGCCGTCGTCGCCGCGTTCTTCCTCTCGCCGGTCGCCGCGTTCGTCGGGTTCATCGCGCTCACGTGGCTCCACTGGGGGCAGGGCGACGTCGCCGCGCTCGTCGTCGCCGGCGTCGAACACCTCCCCACGGCCGCGGAGCGCTGGCTGAGCCTCCTCGTCCGCGGCGGGCTCCCGATGGGCGTGCCGCTCCTCTCGCATCCGGGCGAGTACCGGCTCGTGGCCGAGTGGATGGTCGGCCTCTTCGTCGCCGACGCGAGTGCGGCGGCGGCCGCCGTCGACCCCGTGTTCACATCGGGCGCGCGGCTCGCGGTCGGCGGCGTCATGGTCGCCGCGACGCTCTCGTCGGTCGGCGTCGGCTCCCTCCGCGTTCGTGGGGGAGCCTCGCGACGCGGGTGGTTCCGCGACGTCGGCGAGGTCGGCGTGCTCTGGGCGTGGTTCCTGCTCGCGGCGCCCGTGTTCGCGATCGGCGTGTACTTCGCGCTCTGGCACGCGCTGCGGCACGTCGGTCGGCTCGTCCTCGTCGACCGCCGCGCCGCCGACGCGGTCGGTACCGGCGACGTGCGGGGCGCGCTCCGGCGGTTCGCCCGCGACGCGGCCCCACTCACGCTCGGCGGGTTCCTCGTCGTCGCCCTCGTCGCGCTCGCGGTCCCGTCCGGGATCGCCGCGCCCGGGGACCTGCTCGCCGTGTCGCTCGTCGCCATCGCCGCGATGACGCTCCCGCACGTCGTCGTCGTCGCGTGGCTCGACCGGCAACAGGGGGTGTGGCGGCCGTGACCCACGACCGGATCCACGCTCGCGAACCGTCTCACCACGTCGACCGTTGGACGGTCGGCGTCATCGAGTCGATAGCGGAGCGAGACGGTCACTGCGTCGTGACGGTTCGATCCGAGGCGGGACCGGAGGATTCCGCTGGCTCACCCGATCCGGTCGAACTCGTCGTCACGCTCGCGGTTCGCGACCTGTTCCTGCGTCGACTGCCGATCGCCGACGGGGAGTCGCCCGTCGGCGAGCGCGTCTGGTACCGGAAACACGGCGGATAGATCGGCTTCTGGACCGCTCCTGCGGCGGCCGTTTCGTCCCTCGGCCGACTTCGCCCACCGCTTGCTCTCACCGCCTACTCCCACCCCGGCGTCCCCGGTGCGCCCGCGTCGTCCTCCAGTTCGCGGACCGTCTGCTCGACGGTCTCGCGGGCGCCGTCGACCGCTTCGCCGTCGCCGCCGGCGCGCTCGGTCCACGCCCGGATCGCCCGTCCGGCCCACGAGTCCGCGTCGCGGGCGCTCGTCCGGGCCTCGGCCATGCGCTCGCGGGTCACGGCCAACGACCCCGGTCGGGAGCCGACGGCCGCGCCGGCGAATCGAGCGCGGTCGTCCGCGGACGCCTCGCCGTCCTGAATCCGCCGGATCACCCCGCTCAACTCGTCTGGCTCGGGGTACGCGAAGACGGTCGCGCCGAGCGCCTGCGGGCCGAAGGAGAACGGCGGGAGGCCCTCGGGCGGGTCGTCGTCGAGGAGGCGGTCGCCGCCCCCGGCCGCCTCGACGCGGTCGCACTCAGTCTCGGCGTCGAGCGCGAGGTTGTGACCGGGGTACGTCGCGCAGGTTCGCGGGTAGCGCTCCCCCTCGTGGATCCGGCACTGGAGCGTCGTGGGGTCGAGGAAGACGCAGCTGTCCAGCCACCGCGGCTCGTCGGTCCCGATCGGCGCGACGGGCTTCGGCGGCTTCCGAAGTCCGACGACGAAGACGGGGCGGTCGTCGACCGCGGCGAGGTCGACCCCGTCGATGTCGACGGCGTCGTCGCGCTCGGCGGGTTCGAACAGCCGCGGCGTGACGACGTCGCCGAGCCCGTCGTCGACGAAGCGAGCGACCTCGTCACGGGTGAGCGGAACGAGGTCGTACCGGTCGTCGAGCGGCGGCCGCGATCCGGTGCGGTCTGAACCGGCCGCCTCGGGCGCGAGCGGCCGCCAGTCGACACAGCAGCCGGCACAGCCCTCGCAGTCGAGTTTCATCTGTCCGTGGTAACAAACGGCACGCGTACCTAAAAGGGGTCGGCGGGAATTTCGCGGAGAACTGACGACCCTCATAGTTCGCCCTTCGTGCTCGGCGTGTCGCTGCGGCGCTCGTCGAGTCGGGTCGCGTCGTCGAGGGCGCGCGCCAGCGCCTTGAAGAGGGCCTCGACCTCGTGGTGAGCGTTATCGCCGCGGACGACCTCGGCGTGGAGCGTGAGCCCGGCGTTCTGCGCGAGCGACATCGCGAAGTGATCGGCCATGACGCTCGTGAACTCCCCGATCTGGTCCTGTGAGAACGCGCCCGAGAACTCGTAGTAGGGGCGGCCCGCCACGTCGACCACGACGCTCGCGACCGCCTCGTCGAGCGGGACGCGCCGGTCGGCGTACCGTCGAATGCCCCGCTTGTCGCCGAGCGCCTCGTCGAACGCCTCGCCGAGACAGATCGCCACGTCCTCGACGGTGTGGTGGTCGTCGATCTCCAGGTCGCCGTCGCACTGCACCGTCAGATCGAATAGGCCGTGTTTGGCGAACGCTTCGAGCATGTGGTCGTAAAACCCGATTCCGGTGTCGACTTCGCTGTCGCCGTCGCCGTCGATCGCGAGAGTGAGGTTTATGGTCGTCTCCGCGGTCTCGCGGGAGACGGCCGCGGTCCGGTCGGTCATACCCGCACTCTCACAGCCGACCCGTAAGTGGGTTGCGGGGCGGGTCGGGTGGCGGAACAACCAGACGACGATCGCCGAAGCAAGCCGGAGGGGCGCCGAAGAAATCGGATGACTACTAGCGGACCACCACGCCCACGTTCACGCATTTCGAACGACGAGCACCGGGTGTGTGGAGTCAGTAATAACCTGATCTGTCACGTCACCGAGCAGCCGTTCGCGGAGCGACGGTTCGGTCTCGCCCACCACGATGAGGTCCATCTCACTCGCCGCGTCCACGATGGCCGTTCCTGGGGAACCGGAGCGATCCTGTCGCCACTCGATCCGACTCCTCTCGATCCCGTCGTCCGCCAGCCGATCGGCGGCACCGCGGAGCAGGAACTCGCCGGAGGACTCCTCCTCGTCAGAGTCCGCGACGTTGAAAAGGGTCACCGATGCGTCGCTCTCCGCGAGGAGAGGGCCGATGAACGCAACGATTCGTTCGAGGTTCGCATCACCCTTCAGCGGGACGAGTATGCGGTCCAGTTGGTCGCCGATCGCGCCGCCGGTGAGCACGGCGTCGCAGTCCGTCTCCTCGGCCACGCGGTCGATCGTCGCCTGTCGGTCCCGCGTGAACACGACGATCGGCTCGGCCTCGCCGCCGCGGACCGCGAACCGTCCCGCGATCTCCTCGACGGTCGCCGCCGCCGTCTCCCCGTACTCGTCTTGGAACTGCTCCGGGGAAGCCTGGTCCGGGACGGGGTAGTACCCCACTACCACGACGCGATGCGGGCTGAGGAGTTCGATGAGCGCGTTCGACGGCTCCGTCGGCTCGGCGGCGTTCACCGGTACGAGCACGGTCGGTTCGTTGAGGGTGTCGCTCATTGGTGATCGTTCCCTATAGCTTGGATGGCCTGCGGTATCAACGTCCCGCTCCCTCCGGGCCGTCGCCGTCTTCTATCGCGCTGCCGTCTTCCACCGTGTTGTTCGCCTCCGCTGGGCCATTGAGTACCATCTCGACCTCGTCCGCACTCCGTCGTCCCTGAAGCGCCGCGAGCGCGCTGTCGTCGGTCGTTCGGGACCGCGCGTACGCGAAGTACCACCCGACGCTGAGGACGACGAACGCGAATCCGAGCGCGATCTCGATCGGGTCCATGAAGTAGATCAGCCCGAACGACGAGAGCGCACCGAAGATCGGCACCCACGGGTACAGCGGCACCCGATACGGCGGGTCGTACACGACCGCGTCCGTCTCCCGGAAAACGATCAGGGCGATGTTCACCAGTCCGTACACCACGAGGTGGAGAACGCTCGCCGCCTTCGCCAGTACCGCCACGTCGCCGATCAGCACGAACAACAGGATTAACCCGCCCGTGAGCAGGATCGCCTTGTACGGCGTGTTGAACCGGTCGTGTATCTCGTTGAGCTTCGGCGAGAAGATCCGATCGCGCCCCATCGCGTAGTTGATCCGCGAGGCGGCGAGGATCGAGGCGTTCGCGGAGGAGGCCGTCGCCAACAACCCGGCGAGGGTGAGTAATCCGACGCCGACGGCGGCGACGCCGAAGAACTCCCCGAACAGGATTCCGGCGACGTCCGCGACTGCGGTCTCCGACTCCGCGATGTCGCCGCGGTCGACCACACCGAGGACGATCACCATAATCACCGCGTACATCACAGTCACGAGCAGGACGCTCCCGATGAGTGCGCGCGGGAGGTTTCGGCTCGGCTCCTTGATCTCCCCGGCGATCGTCGTTATCTTCACAAATCCGAGGTACGAGACGAATACGAGCGCGGTCCCCGGAAGAATCGCGCCCGTTCCTTCGGGCGTGAACGGGGTGAGCGTCGAGAGGTCGGCCGCGACGGCGCCGAGCAGCGCGAACACGGCGAGGATTCCGAGCAGGCCGAACACGATGAGGTTCTGGAGGTTCCCCGTCTCCTCGGTCGAGACGTAGTTGACGGCGATGAATAACACCCCCCCGATCAACCCGCCGATCTGCGCGAACTCCAGCGTCAGCGGGCCGAGCGCGAGCGACGGTGGCGTGACGATCGCCTCCAGCAGCAGCCCGAGGTAGCTTCCGAAACCGATGACGTAAAAAGCGGAGGCGAACGCGAGCCCGAGCCAGTTGCCGAACCCGGCGATGGAGCCGAACAACGGACCCAATCCCTCGTTGATGAAGTGATAGCTCCCACCGGCTCGCGGCATCGCGGTCGCCAACTCCGACGCCGATAGCGCGGTCAACAACGCGATCCCGCCGCCGATGACAAACGAGAGTGCGATGGCTGGCCCGGCGACCCCGGCGGCTGGCCCCGGCAACACGAAGATCCCCGCGCCGATCATCGTTCCGACGCCGATCATCAGCGCTTCGGTGAACCCGAGGGTCCGCTCGAGTTGGGTCTCGGACTCGATGTCAGCGGGCATTACCGACCCTTTCGGCCGCATCGGTAAATCGGTGGCGCGGAACCGGGTCCGTCATCGATCCCTGAACAGCTCCGGCCGGGTCCGCGGACCCGCCCCGTTCGCGACGCCGTTCCAGCGGCGATTCGCCTTCGCTCGTCGGGTCGCAGCGAGGGCACCGAGCGCACCGAGACCGAGGAGCGCTCCGAGGGTACCGGCCGCGCCCAGCCAGCCGAACGCCGTCGCGATCAGGAAGCCGCCGAAGACGATCGCGGAGGTGACCGCCGCGGCGACGAGCGCTCCGACGCTCACGTGGACCGCGAACGCCCCGAGCAGGACCGCGTACACCGCCGCCCGCCCGGCGAGCCGTCCAGCACCGACCGCGACACCGGTGATCCGGCCCGAAACGGCCTCGGCAGATCCGTTTCCGCTCCCACTTATCCCCCTCTCGTCGTCGTCCGCGCTATCGAGCACCGGCTCCGGCGTCTCGTCGCCGAGATCGACCGGGAACCGCTCGCCGACGAGCATGTCCAGCCCGCCGGGTCCGTAGCCGACCGACTCGACGAACCGAACGACGGGGGCGGACTCGCCCCACGTCTGCGGCAACCGAAAGGCGAGGACGTGCCGCTCGCCGGTCGTGAGCACCTCGATCGGGACGCGGAGGTCGTCTCCCTCGGCGTACGGCTCGGCGACTACCTCGGCGGTCGCGCGTCCCCGCTCGTCGGTGTACTCCCGCGCGCGGACGAGTCGCTCCGTCGCGCGCTCGTCGGTCACCGACCGGACACCCCTCGCGGGCGACGACAGTCGTCTTGAATCGGGATCCACATGATACGGTAACTATACGCATAACACGTCGGCAGGACTGTTAAAGATCACTCCGAGACCAACGCGCTGCGGCCCCCGACCGGTCCGCCGCCGCTCAGGCCTCGTCGGCCGCCGCCTGCGCCTCCCGTAGCGTGAACCGGCCCTCGTAGAGGGCGGTGCCGACGACGACCGCGCCCGCGCCCGCCTCCTTCAGCGCGACGACGTCCTCGACGCTCGCGACCCCGCCGGAGGCGATCACCGGGATCTCGACTGCCTCGACCACGCTCGTGACGGCCTCGCGGTCGATCCCTTCCAGCTGCCCCTCGACGTCGACGTTCGTGAACAAGATCGCGCCGGCGCCCAGTTCCTCGTACCGGGCCGCCGCCTCGGCCGGGTCGAGGCCGGTCCCCTCGGTCCAGCCGCTCACGACGACCTCGCCGTCCTTCGCGTCGAGGCTGACGACGACGCTCCCGGGATGCGTCTCGTCGATCTCGCCGACGATCTCCGGCGTCTCGACCGCGGCGGTACCGAGGATCACGCGGTCGAGTCCCAGACCGAGGAGCTCTCGAGCGCCCTCCGCGGACCGGATCCCGCCGCCGAGCTGGAGCCCGACCTCGTCGGGGACGTGCTCGACGACCGCCTCGATCGCCGCCGCGTTGACGCGCTCGCCCTCGAACGCGCCGTCGAGGTCGACGAGGTGGAGCGTGGACGCGCCCGCCTCGATCCAGCGCTCCGCGGCGTCGACGGGGTCGCCGTAGCGCTTACCCGTGCCGCGCTCGCCGCCGACCAACTGGACGACCTCGCCGTCCTGAACGTCGACCGCCGGGATCACCTCGAATTCCGGGGAGTGACTCATACGGGGTCGAAGACGCGGCCGCTGATTAAACGAGTCGGTTCGCTGGCTTCGACCGTGGACGGCGTTTGCCCGTGAATCGCTCCGTCCTAGACGTTCACTCCACCGATACGATGAGCGCCGAGATCTCCTCGTCGAACGCGTCTGGGTCGGTCGCGAGCGCCTCTGCCGTCTCCTCGTCGGCGATCTCATCGAGCACTTCCTCACCGTCGAGGAGGTCCGGGACCGCGTCGTCGATGACTTCAGTTAACGGCTCCGTCGGGAAGGCGCCGCCGGCGACGAGCACGTCCGTGCCGTCGTGCCAGACGGCGATTCTCGCTCGGATCTCCACGGGCTCGCTCACGTCGGCGGTCGAGCCGTCCGGGAGCGGCACGTCGCCGTCGAGCGCGAACTCGCCCGCGAGCTCCCACGCCGTCGCCGTGTGTCCGCCCGTCACGGTCGTGATCCCCTCGTCGACCACGGTGACGTTCTCGATGCCGCCCTCGCGGAGCTGCGCGCGGAACGCGTCGAGCGCCGCGGTCTCGACCTCTCCCATCAGTCGGTCGCGGCCGACCCCGGCCGGGAGACTATCGATCGCTGGCCGGAGGTCGATCCGGGTCGCGAAGAAGACGACGGGCGAACCGTCCGCGTCGAACGTCTCCGCGAGCGCCTCGGCGACGTCGACGTACTCGTACAGCCGCGTGGACTCGAGCGCGCTGACCGTCACCGGGCCGTAGGACTCCTCGAAGACGGTCCCCGTCGACTCGTCGACGAGTCGCCAGCCGTCGTCGATCCGATCGCTCGTCACCGTCGGCGCCGGGACCGCCCCGTCGCGGGTTCCCAGACAGCCTGCGAGCCCGGCCGCGGCGACGGCCGTGCCGCCCGCAAGCAGTCGGCGGCGAGTGACCGTCGGCTCGTTCTCCGCGGCGTCTCCCGTCGGCACATTGTCCATGGGAGCGGGTGGTCACGCCACGGTAAATCGATGTCGCCGTGGCTATCGCCGGTGAGAACCGCCGATTGTGGCGGCCTCGGCGGTCCCGGGCGTCTGACGGCCCCGGCGGTCCCGGGCGTCTGACGGCCTCGGCGGTCTCGAGGGGCTCGGCGGCCCCGGCAGTCCGACGACGCCCCGACCGATCCCGCCGCCGACACGGATCGCTTATGTAATCACCCGGTGTAACAACCCAGTAATGACCGACGACGAGACGGCGCTTGACCGGCAGCACTCCGACGAATCATCCGTGCGAGAGGCTCGACGGCCGTTCTCTTCGCGACACACGCGGCGGCGGTTCCTCGCGGCGGGCGGTGCGGCGGGCGTCGTCGCGCTCGCCGGTTGCAGCGCGGAGCAGACCGGTGGTGGCGACGACGACGACAACGGTAGCACCGGGGACGACGACGCCGCGGGGGACGATACGGCCGACGACGGCGACTCCGAAGACGACGAGACGGAGACGCCCACGCTGACCGTCGCCACCTACGACGCGTTCATCGACGCCCCGTCGGTGAGCCCGGGCGAGTGGCTCAAAGAGGAGTTCGAGTCGCGGTTCGACGCGGAGCTGGAGTGGGCGACACCGGACAACGAGGTCAACCACTACATCGAGCGCGCGCGGTCGGGGGCCGACGTCGACGCCGACGTCTACGTCGGATTCACCACGGAGGACCTGGTGCGGATCGACGACGAACTCGACGACGGGCTGTTCGCGGAGGCGGGCGACATCGACGGGCTCGACGCCGTCCGCGAGGGGCTCCTGTTCGATCCGTTCGACCGCGCCGTCCCGTACGACACGGGGTACGTCAGCCTCGTGTACGACGGGACGGCGACGGAGGCGCCGGAGACGTTCGAGGGGCTGCTCGATCCCGACCACGCGGGCGCGCTCATCGCGCAGAACCCCGGGGCGTCCGCGACCGGCCGCGCGTTCCTGTTGCACACCGTCAACCGGTTCGGCGACGGCCCGGAGGGCGAGGTGGACGGTGAGGACGGCGACGCCGACTACGACTACCTCGACTACTGGGCGGAGCTCCAGGACAACGACGTGCGGGTGTTGGGCTCGTGGAGCGACGCGTACACCGCGTGGTCGAACGGCGAAGCGCCGATGGTCGTCTCCTACTCCACCGACCAGGTGTTCGCGGCCGCCGACGGGGCGAACCTCGACGAACACCAGATCCGTTTCCTGAACGATCAGGCGTACGCGACGCCGGAGGGCATGGCCGCGTTCATCGGCGCCGACCACCCGGAACTCGCTCGGGAGTTCATGTCGTTCATGCTCGAACCCGAGGTGCAAGGGGAGATCGCCGAGCGAAACGTCGCGTTCCCCGCGACGGACACCGCACAGCTCCCGGACGACTACGCGGAGCTCGCACAGGAGCCGGCCGACCCGGTCACGTTCACGTACGAGGAGCTGCAAGGGTCGGTCGATGGGTGGATCTCCGACTGGGAACGCCAGTTCGCCGGGAACTGAGGTCGGATCGTGAGCGACGGTCGTCGCGGCCGAAGCGCCGGGAGTCGCTCCTCCGGGGGCCGATCCCTCTCCGATCGCTTCGAAGCCCGGCTGCTGACGCTGCTCGCGGTCGCGACGAGCGCCGCGCTCGTCCTCGCCTTTTATTATCCGGTCGCCACCGTCCTCGTCGAGGCGATCCGCGTCGACGGCGTCGTCACGCTCGGCGTGTTCGCGGAGATCCTGCGCGATCCCTTCTACTTCGGCGAGCCCGCGCGGCTGCTCACGGGGGACTCCCCGGCCGCGGTCGCTCGCGACCTCATCTCGCCGGATCGTCGCCTCGGGATCGTCGGCTTCACCGCGTATCAGGCGGCGCTGTCGACGATCGCGAGCGTCGCGCTCGGGCTCCCGGCCGCGTACCTGCTCGCGCGCTTCGACTTTTTCGGCCGGCGGACGCTGCGGTCGCTGACGATCGTCCCGTTCGTGCTCCCGTCGATCATGGTCGCGGTCGGCTTCGTCGCCACGTTCGGGCGCAACGGGACGCTCAACGCGGTCCTCGGCGCGCTCGGGCTCCCACCGGTCGAGCTGCTGTTCACCCTCGAAGCGATCGTGATCGCCCACGCCTTTTATAACGCGCCGCTGGTCGCCCGGGTGACGACCGCGGCGTGGGAATCGGTCGACGCGCGGGCGGTCGAGACGGCGCGGAGCCTCGGTGCCGGGCCGATACGGGCCTTTTACGACGTGGTCGCGCCGCAGCTGTACCCGGCGGTGCTGACGGGTGCGGCGCTCACGTTCGTGTTCACCTTCGGGACCTTTCCCATCGTGTTAGCGCTGGGCGGATTCCAGCTCGCGACGGTCGAGGTGTTCATCTACCGGCTCGTCCGCGACCTGAGCTACGCGGAGGCGGCCGCGCTGGCGATAATCGAGCTCGTCATCTCGCTCGGCGTCCTCCTCGCGTACCTCCGCTACGAGGCGCGACACACGGTCCGGTCGCGAGGGGCGCGGCCGCTCCCCCGGAAGTCGCTGCTGCCGTCGGCCCCGACGGTTCGCGAGTGGCTGCCGCGTGTCGGGCTCGCCGCCTACGCCGTCGTCGCCGGGCTGATCTTCCTCGCGCCCATCGCGTCGATGATCCTCGCGAGCGTGACGGGCGGAGACGGCGGGCTCACGCTTGAGCACTACCGGTTCCTCCTCGACCGCCAGCGGACAGGGGCGGCGTTTCAGGTGCGGCCGTGGCCCGCGATCCGAAACTCCTTGATCTTCGCGACGGCCGCGACGCTCGTCGCGCTCCCGATGGGGGTCGTCGTCGCGGTGTTGACGACGCGGCGGTACCGCGGGCGGAAGCTGGTCGACGCGGCCGCGATGGCCCCGCTCGCGGTGTCGGGCATCATCGTCGGGCTCGGCCTCCTCCGCGGGCTCGTCTTCGGCTTCGATGTCGCGGGCTGGCGGATCACGGTCGCCGGGTCGGTTGCCGTCGTCGTCGCGCACGCGGTCGCGGGCTACCCGTTCGTCGTGCGAACCGTGGCGCCCGGGCTGGAGGGACTCGACCGCTCGCTGATCGAGTCGGCGCGGGCGCTCGGCGCGTCGCGGGCGCGGGTGATCCGGGACGTGGAGCTCCCGCTGGTCTGGCCGGCGGTCGTCGCTGGCGCTGCGTTCGCGTTCGCCATCTCGATCGGCGAGTTCACGGCGACGGTGGTGCTCGCGACGGGCGCGGACGCGTACACGATGCCGGTCGCCATCGAACGATTCATCGGGCGGCGGCTCGGACCGGCGACCGCAATGGGCGTCGTCTTACTCGTCGTCACCGGGCTCAGCTTCGTCGTCATCGAGCGGCTCGGAGGTGAGCACCGTGGGCTCTGAGCCGACCGAACGCGGTGCGTCAGGCGACAGTCCTCCCGCCGTCGAACTCGACGGCGTGACGAAGCGGTACGCCGAGACGGCCGCCGTCGACGACGTGAGCCTACAGGTTCGCGAGGGGGAGTTCTTCACGCTTGTCGGGCCCTCTGGCTGCGGGAAGACGACGACGCTCCGGCTGATCGCGGGGTTCGAGGAGCCGACCGCGGGGACGGTGCGGTTCTTCGGCGAGTCGGTCGCGGGCGTCCCTCCGGAGGACCGGGACGTGGGCGTCGTCTTCCAGAACTACGCGCTGTTCCCGCACATGAGCGTCGGCGAGAACGTCGCGTACGGGCTCAACTTCGCGGACCCGCCCGAGGGAATGAGCCGCGAGGCGCGCATCGCGGAGCTGTTGGACCTCGTGGACCTGCCCGACGCGGCCGACCGCGAGCCCGACAGCCTGTCGGGGGGCCAACAACAGCGGGTCGCGATGGCGCGGGCGCTCGCGCCCGGTCCCGATCTGCTCCTCTTGGACGAGCCGATGAGCGCGCTCGACGCGCAACTTCGCGAGCGCCTCCGGGTACAGGTGCGGCGCATCCAGTCCGAACTGGGAATCACGACCGTCTACGTGACCCACGATCAGGAGGAGGCGCTGGCGATCTCCGACCGGGTCGCCGTGATGCGCGACGGGGCCCCCGAGCAGATCGCCTCGCCGCAGGCGGTGTACCGCGAGCCCACGAGTCGGTTCGTCGCCGAGTTCGTCGGCGACAACAACGTCTTCGCGGGGCGGGTCACGGGGATCGAAGAGTGGGACACGGCCGCCAACGGCGACCGGATCGCCGCCGTCGATATCGGCGGCGAGACGCTCCGCGTCGCGGTCGACGAGGGGACCGACGCGACTCCCGGCGACCGACTCACGTTCTGCGTGCGCCCCGAATATCTCCGGATCGACGGCGGCGAGAGCCGAGTTCGGGCGACCGTCGCGAGCGCGGAGTTCCTCGGGGAGACGACCCGGATCACGCTCGACTGGGGGGGACGCGACCTGCTCGTCAGGGCGCGCGACCCGCTTTCCGGGGAGGTCCTCGTCGGGTTCGACCCCGCGGACGCTCACGTGATCGGTGTGGATAAGGCGTGACCGGACCGGTTCACCCCGTCCGCCAGTGTTTGTGTACTTCAGCGACGACCAGTACTGTCGGAGCGATCAGGAGTATCCGAACCCACGTTTCCGCGGCGATCGGTTCGACTCCGAGCAGCAGTTGCGTCGGGCCAGCGTGGATCGCGATCAGATGAACTATCAGAGCCGTGATGGTTCCACCGAGGAGGAGAGGGTTCGAGAACGGGCTCTTCTCAAGCACAGAGCGGGTCTCCGACCGACACGTGCCGAGAAACAGCGCCATCGAAACGACCATCGTCGTGAGAGCGGCCGTTTGGGCGTATGCGAGCGTTGCCACATTCGTGAACTCGTACCAGAAGACGGCGAGTGCGAGGACCGCGAGCCACACGCCGACAACAACGGTTCGCTCAACAAGGTGGCGCGAGAGCAACCCTGCGTCAGGTCGGTAGGGTGGTCGTTCGAACTGCTCTTTCTCACCGGGTTCGAACCCCAAGGCGACGTCTTGGATGCCGTTATTGACGACGTTCAACCACAGCGCCTGGGCAGGTAAGAGGAGAAGCGGAAAAAGCCCCGTCTCATCTCGCGGAAGCACGCCGGCGACGGCGAGGAAGAACGCGACGAGGATCGCCAAGACGAGCGCGACGCCGGTTGTGAGGAGGAACATCGTCGCCTTGCGGATGTTCGAGAAGACGGTGCGTCCCTCTTCGACCGCCGCGTAAATTGTGGCGAAGTTGTCGTCAGTGAGAACCATCTCGCTCGCTTCCTTCGCGACATCCGTTCCGGTGATCCCCATCGCCGCACCGATGTGAGCCGCTTTCAACGCCGGCGCGTCGTTCACCCCGTCTCCGGTGACTGCCACGACTTCGCCGTCGGCCTGTAGCAGCGTGACGATCCGGTGTTTTTGCGTCGGGCTAATGCGGGCGAAGACGGCGGTGTTCCTGAGGCGTTCAGTCAGTTCTTCGTCGGAGAGTCCGGTCACGTCCTCGCCCGTGAGCACCCTGTCGGAGTCGATTCCGACCTGTTCCGAGATGGCTTTCGCCGTTACCGCGTGGTCACCGGTAACCATCTTAACGTCTATTCCAGCGCGGTAGCACGCGTCTATCGCCTCCGGCACGCCCGAGCGCGGGGGGTCGATCATGCCCGCGAATCCGAGGAACGTCAACCCGTCTGGATCCTCGGTGTCCGTGAGATCGCAATCGCTCCGGGCCATCCCGATGACGCGGAGCCCGTCGCCGGCGAGTTCGTCGGCTCTCGTGAGCAGTTCCTCGGCGTCGAGTGATCTCCGGCCGGTCGCAGTCAACACCGCGTCACACATCTCGACGACGCGCTCGGGAGCCCCTTTGACGTAGGTGACGGGGCTATCGTCGATCAGATGTGCCGACGCCGTATAGCGGCGATCAGATTCGAACGGCAGATGACCGATCTGCGGATAGGTACGGGTCAGTTCGCGCCGATCGAGACCCGCTTTTCTGGAAGCGACGAGTAACGCCGTTTCCGTGGGATCTCCGACTGCTTTGAGTGACCCACCGTCCGTTTCGTCGAGCGATGCCTCGTTCGCCATCGTCGCGGCGAGCAGCGTCGCGTGTAACGGGGTCTCTTCTCCGATCGAAAGCGCTTCTCCGCTCTGACGAAACTCGCCTCCGTCCAGGGTCCCGGTGTCTGTCACGTCGACGAAGCCGTCGGCGGTCCACAGCCGCTGGACGGTCATGCGATTCTCGGTAATGGTGCCGGTCTTGTCCGAGACGATGACGCTACAGGAACCGAGCGTTTCGACGGCGGGCAGTCGCCGGATGATGGCGTTTCGTCCGGCCATCCGGCGAACGCTGACGGCGAGTGCGACCGTCATAACCACCGGCAACCCTTCGGGAATCGCGGAGACCGCCGTCGCGACCGCGAGCAAGAAGACATCCGCGAGCGGAATCGCCTGCCAGACCCCGATCGCGACGAGGCCGACAGCAATCGCGAGGACGGCGACGCTGATGACGTTACCGAACCGGTGCATTCGTGTCTGGAGCGGCGTCTCCACGCGTTCCGTCTCTCTGACCTGCCCAGCGATCGTTCCGATCTGGCTCTCCTCGCCGGTCGCAACCACGACACCGACACCACGTCCCGACGCGACCGAGGTTCCCATATAGGCCATGTTCCGTCGATCAGCGACCGTGTGTTCCGGTTCGACGGGGTCCGTCGACCGAGAGACGGGAACGGACTCTCCGGTCAGAATCGCCGTGTCGAGTTGTAACTCGGTCGTCCTCAGTAACCGGAGGTCTGCCGGGACGATGTCACCGGACTCCAGCAGAACGATATCGCCCGGAACCAGGTCCGTACTGTCTACCTCGGACAGGTCCCCGTCCCTGCGGACTCGTGCCTTCGGCGTGACCAGTGACGCCAGTGCCGCCATCGCGTTTTCCGCCCGGTATTCCTGTACGAATCCGATGACCGCGTTGATGACGAGAACGAGTGCGATGACGATTGCATCGGCGTAATGCTCGATGGCGATCGTGATCCCGAAGGCAACGAGCAGGACGTAGATGAGCGGACTGGTGAACTGGTGGAGGAAGATCCGCATCGGACTACTGACGTCGCCTTCCCCGATGGTGTTCGGTCCGTATCGATCGAGACGACGCGTGGCTTCGTCGCTGCTCAGCCCGGTCTGACTCGACGCTACTTCGTCGAGCGTCTCGTCCACGGTGGCCGCGTGCCACGTCGTCTCATCCATTCCAGTCTCTCAGTCGAAAGGGATCGTCAAAATTCTGTGGTCGAGTGACTCTCAGTGATCGTCAGCAGTAGGCGACGAGCCCTTCGCCCCGTACGAGCGTTTTCGAGGTTTCGACGCGTCTTCAACTCCGACGACTACCAGCACGTCATCGGCGTAGTCGGGTACAACCATGTCGTGCGCGCTCCATCCCGACACCCATTACCGCTCGGAGTCGCTTGAACAGGTATGGCCTCGGAGTCGTGTGACGTCTGCGAGCGGTCCGTCAGGATCGCCGGCGGGATCGGCGACCTGTGGAACTTCGCGTTCGAGTCGACGCAGGGGATGACCTTGGAGCTGACCGACGGCTCCGAGTTCTTCCTCTGTTTCGACTGCATGGAGAACCTCCCCGACGACACCGAGCCGACGGAACAGGACGTGCGCGACCTCCGCGAGCGGACCGACCCCGTCGAAGGCGGCCGCGACCATTTCTGGCACTGGAACTGAGACGCGTTAGAGTGGTGCGTTTTTGCAGTCACTCGCTTATAAGTACCTGATGACGGGTCGAGGGCGAACCACTCCAAAGCCCCAGTCGCGACGACTCGCGCGGCTCGCTGTCGTTCGAGACGCCAAAGGCGTCTCGTGATGTTGGCAGAACGCAGAGCGTTCTGACTGCTAGCCAGAAACCTCCGATTTCTGGCGATGACGAGAGAGCAGAGCTCTCTCGAACCACGGTCCTCAGTCACTCGTTCCCTGCGGTCCTTGCTTCGCCGTGCTTCGTCCCTCCGGGAGACTCGTCTCCCGTGCCCACCCACCACGCCGCTTTTTGGCCCTATCATAACGACCATACCCGTTCGCCTCCCAGTGCGATCCAACAGGTGGATCCCGTGACGGAACAACGCGAATACCGAGACGACTACGACGACAAGACGCTGTACATCCCCGGCCCGACGGAGGTCCGCGAGGACGTGATCGAGGCGATGACGGAGTCGCCGTTCGGACACCGGATGGACCGGATGACCGACTTATATACGACCATCGTCGAGGACACGAAGGAGTTCCTCGGCACCGACAACGACGTGGTCATCCTCACGGCCTCCGGCACGGAGTTCTGGGAGGCGTCGACGCTGAACCTCGTCGACGAGGACATCCTCGTCCCGACCTGCGGGAGCTTCAGCGAGCGCCACGCCAACGTCGCCGAGCGCCTCGGCAAGAACGTCGATCGGCTGGAGTACGAGTGGGGCGACGCCGTCAAGCCCGAGGACGTCCGCGACGCGCTCGAATCCAGCGACAAAGACTACGACGTGGTCGCGACCGTGATGAACGAGAGCTCGACCGGCGTCCGCAACCCCATCGAGGAGATCGGCGACGTGGTCGCGGAGTACCCGGACACCTACTTCGTCGTCGACGCCGTCTCCTCGCTCGGCGGCGACTACGTCGACATCGACGAACACGACATCGACGTCATCTTCGCGTCGACCCAGAAGGCGTTCGCGATGCCGCCGGGACTCGCGGTCTGCGTCGTCAGCCAGGACGCGTACGACCGCGAGGTCGAGAAGGGAACCTCCTCGTGGTACGGCGGCTTCCGTCGCTGTATCGACTACTACGACCGGAAGGGCCAGACTCACTCGACGCCCGCGATCCCGATCATGTTAGCGTACCGCAAGCAGATGAAGCGCATGCTGGACGAGGGTCACGCGGCCCGCGACGAGCGCCACCGCGAGATGATGGAGTACGTCCACGACTGGGCCGACGAGCACTTCGCGATGTTCCCCGAGGAGGGGTACGAGTCGCAGACGGTCGCCTGCATCGAGAACACGCAGGGGATCGACGTCGCCGCAACTATCGATCAGGTGAGCGAGGAGTACGACATGGCCTTCTCGAACGGCTACGGCTCGCAGCTCGGCGAGAAAACCTTCCGGATCGGCCACATGGGCGAACACACCGTCGAGAGCATCGAAGCATTGACCGACGCGATCGAAGACGTCGCGGACTTATAAACGGGCGATCGCGACATCGCTTCGGCACAACGCTCTTTATCGGTCCCTCGGTGCACGGGCGTATGGACCCCGACGCCCTCCGCGAGGCCCTCAAACGCTGGACCGACAACGAGGTGATCGACGAGTCGGCGGCCGACCGGATCCGGCAGTTCGAATCGATTGAAGCGGCGAACGGCGGTGATGTGTCCACCACCGACGCGTCCATCACCGACACCTCCACCACTACCGACGCGTCCACCACAGATTCGTCGACCGTCAGCGGAATCCTCGGCGACCGCCGACTCATCGTCGCCCTCGCGCTGATGGGCGGCGTGCTCGTCGCGATCGGGACCACGGCGTTTCTCCTCGAACGCTGGGACTCGATTCCGCGTGCGATTCGCGCCGTGGCCGTGCTTGCGGTTCCCGTCGCGGCCGCGCTCGCCGGGAATCGGCTGCGAGCGGCGTCGCCCCTGACCGGCCACGGACTGTGGCTGCTCGCGGCGCTTTTCACCGGCGTCACCGCGTTCCAACTCGCCGAACTCGCCGGTGTCGACGTCGATACACTTGAACCGTGGCTCCTGCTCGCGTGGACAGCAGTCGTGCTCGCGATTGCAGTCGGACTCGACTCGCGGCCGATCACGGCGGTCGCTGGCGTGCTCGGTGCCGCGACGCTCGTCAGCGGCGTGACCGGCAATCCGTTCCTCCTCGTCGGGTTTTACGGAGGGGTCCTCTACGCCGCCGGGCTGTTCGCGGCATCGGCCGGCGCGACGGGTGACGGTCACCCCGAGCCCGGAGCACCGTTCGGCGGAACCCTCCGCTGGGTCGGCGGGACGCTTGCGGCCGCGGTCGTCGCCGGGATCGGTGTCGCCGGCGATCCGCCGCCGATCACCGACGACCCCGGTACGGTCGCCGTCGCGGTCGTGGCGCTCGCCGCCGCTAGCGCCGCCGTTGTCCGGACGCGTATCTCCGGACGAACACTATCCTCGGCCTTCCCGGCGGTTGTCGCACCACTCGCGCTCGGAGTCGCGTGGGCGTTCGGTGCCCTCGCTGGACTCGGTCAGCTCGGGATCGCGGTCGTCGGTCTCGGATGTCTACTCGCTCTTCTCGTCGCGCTCGTGGCCGCGGCGGTCGGGCTGCGGGAGCCCGCGCTCGTCAACGTCGCGACGCTCGGCTTCCTCTTCGGCGTCGTCGCGATCCTCGTCGGGCCTCTCACAGACGCTATCTCGGGATCGCTGGCGCTCGTCGTGGCTGGACTCGCGCTGCTCGCCGCGGGTCTCGGCGCGGAACGCGGTCGACGCCGGCTGCTCTCGCGGATCGAGTGAACTATCTCCCATCTTGAACACACACGGCTATTCACGGCCCATTTCATCGGCGCGTTCGTTCTCAGCCGTCGTAGACGAACGTCGCGAAGTCGTTGTGCTGTCCGTCCGTCCCGAGGACGATCAGACTGTCTCCGGCCGCGAACGTGAACGCGTCGCCGACCGTCGAGTGAACTGTATCATCTCGCTCGACCGCGAGCAGCGTCACTCCGTACTCCTCAGTGAACGAGACCGTCCTCCGTTCGACACCGTCGAGCGGCGACCCCGAATCGACCGTGTACCAGTCGACGTACCTGCCCGACGACGATTCTTGGCCGAACTTCGTCGCGATCGGTTGATAGTACGCACCGACGAGAAAGAGCCCGAGTGTCCGCGCCTGCGTGTCGGAGAGCCTGAAAATCCGTTCGAACTCGTCCGATTCCTCGCTGTCGCGATAGTATATATCGCGTCGACCGTTCGTGTGTAACAGTGCCATCACCGTCTGGTGGTCGTCGACGTCGATCTCGTACCGCATCCCGACACCGGGGATGTCCCGTTCCCGAACTTCGAGTGGCATGCCCTCCACTGTTTTGGATACGATTTAACTATTTTGCCGAGTTGGGACTCGAAATGCCCGTTTCGTGACCGTACAGCACCTAACGCGTGCTCGCTCGCTCTTTTACGAGGTCGATCCGATACCGTCGGCCCCCCGACTGCGTCTCCTCGACGGCGACGACGACGAACGACGCCGCGCCGACGTCGATCATGTCGCCCGGCGAGAGCGGCCCATCGTCACCGGACTCCCCACGTCGTCGGCGGTTCTCCCGCGCCCGACGGTCGGTGTCGCCGACGACCTCGGGACCGACGCTGATCGTCCCGCGTTCGGCCGCGATCGCACGGCTCCAGAACGCGTCCGAGGGCGGCCGCGGCCCCACGCGCTCGACCAACTCGGCTCTCGTCAGTCGCTTCATACCCTCACGCTTACAGCCAGAGTAGTTGGGCGTGCCGGGTCTCGTCGAACTCCAACACGGTCTCCTCGTCGACGAGCCCGGCCTCGACGGCGACGCCGACGGCCTCGGTGCCGACGATGTTGGCGACCTGCGCGCGGTGCAGCCCGGCGATGACATCCTCTGGGCTCGCCTCGACGGCCTCCTCGCCGCCGTAAAACTCCTCGCTGACGGTGATCCGCACCTGCCCGTTGTCGTACGTCTCGCCGAGGCAGTCGGCGTCGCAGACGGAGACGAGCAGACCCTCGGGCGTCTCGCGCTCGCGGAGCAGCATCTAAAACCCCTCGGGGCCCTCGCCTTGGAGCTCGCGCTCCGGTTCGGACGCGGGGGCCTCGCGGCCGCCCGCTCCCGGTCGTCCGCCGCCGCCGCCCTGCGGTCCGCGGCCTCGCCGCCCGCCGTTCTGCCCCGTCCCGCCTTGGCCCATCCCGCCCTGTCCGGTCTGCTCGTCGACCATCTGCCCCTCCGCCTCGCGCCGGATCTCGTCGGCGCGGTCGGCGACTTCCTCGGCCTGTTCGTGCTCGCCCGCCTCTTCGAGCGCCCGGGCCTTCTCTTCGAGGACGCCCGCGCTCCGGTAGCCGAGGCGGATCGCGTTGTCGAAGCAGGTCACGGCGTCCTCGGCGAGTCCTCGCTCGACGAGGAGGAACCCGCGGTTGTACCACGCTTCGGCGAAGCGCGGGTCGATCTCGACGGCGCGCTCGGCGTGTTCGAGCGCCTGTTCGGTCTGGCCGAACTCCCAGAGCGCGTACGCGAGGTTGGTCTCGGCGGTCGCGGCGTGCTCGGAGTCGCCGTCGATCCGCAGCGCCTCCTCGTACGCGCCGATCGCCTGGTCGAACTCCTCTAACTCCGCGTGGGCCGCTCCCTTGTTCACCCACGCTTCCTGTGCCTCCAGCGAGTCCTCCTCGGCGAACTGGGCGGCGCGCTCGAACGTCTCCGTCGCCTCCTCGAAGCGGTTGATCCCCATGTACGAGAGCCCCACGTCGATGAGACGCTCCACGTCGATGGCGTCGCTCTCGACGTTGCGCTTGTCGAGGATATCGGTGAGAACCCGGGAATCGACGGGGTCGACCGTGTTCGGGTCGGCGTCGATCTCCTCGGGGTCGAGGGTGAACTCCTCGTAGCTGGCGTCGACGCCCTGCCCGGCGGAGAACTCGTGGCGGTCGTCGTCGCGTTTCTCAGTCATATACCGTGTTTTGACGGTCACGACGCGTAAGGGTTGCGTCAGCGATCGGAGGGGACGCGACGATCGCCTCGTATTGTCAGGCGATCATCTCGTATTGTCAGGCGATCATCTCGTATTGTCAGGCGATCTTCTCGTATTGTCAGGCGATCTTCTCGTACTGCTCGGAGAGCTTCTCGGCGGCCTCGTCGAGCAGATCCGACTCGTACTCGTCAAGTTCCCACTCGACGACCTCCTCGACGCCGTTCGAGCCGAGCTTCGCGGGGACGCCGAAGGCGGTGTCGTCGTAGCCGTACTCACCGTCGAGTACGACGGAACAGGGGAGCACCTCGCCGGTGTCGTTCAGGACGGCTTCGACCGTGTGCGCGACGCCGGTGGCGGGACCCCACTGCGTGGCGCCCTTCCGGCTGATCACGTCCATCGCCGACTCCTGGAGGTCCGCGAGGATCTCCTCGCGCTCCTCGTCGTCGAACGTCGGGTCGCGGCCGTCAACGCGCACCTTCGAGAAGGCGGGCGCCTGCGCGTCGCCGTGCTCGCCGAGGATCGTCGCCTCGACGTTCTTCACGGGCGCGTCGAAGCGCTGGGAGAGGACGTAGCGGAAGCGCGCGGAGTCGAGCCGCCCGCCGAAGCCGATCACCTTGTGGCGGTCGCGGTCGCCCGCCTCGTACAGGTGACGGTTGAGGAGGTCGACCGGGTTCGAGGTGGTGACGGTGACGAAGTCGTCGTTGTGCTCGGCCAGCGACGAGCCGATGTCCTCCATGATCGGCGCGTTGTCGCCCGCCAGATCGATCCGGGTCTGCCCCTCCTGTCGCGGAATTCCCGCCGTGATGACGACGACGTCCGAACCCGCGGTGTCCGCGTACTCGCCCTGTCGGACGGTCGTGTTCGAGTCGTAGGCGACGCCGTGGTTCGTGTCGGCGGCCTGCCCGATCGTCGTCTCGCGCTGGTCCGGAATGTCGACGAAGACGAGCTCGTCGACCACGTCGCGCAACGCGAGGTTGTAGCCCGCCGCGGCTCCGACGGTCCCCGCCGCACCGATGACACTGACTTTTGTCATACGATCTAGATCCGCGACCGGACGGCGAGTAAACGTTTCGGAACCCCACAAACGTATATAAACGATCCGGCGTGTCGCGTCGCATCGCGAAAACCATAACTCCACTCACGACGCAGGTGCGTCCAGTGCCGACGTTCCGCTACCCGTGCCCCGGCTGTCGGACGACCAACAGCCTGCACGACGCCGACTGCGAGTTCGAGGGCGTGAGC
Source organism: Halorubrum marinum (assembly GCF_048381195.1). NCBI lineage: Archaea > Methanobacteriati > Methanobacteriota > Halobacteria > Halobacteriales > Haloferacaceae > Halorubrum > Halorubrum marinum. The sequence goes on from NZ_JBLWMM010000005.1 coordinate 83,520, forward strand.
TGGCCGGCCATCGAGAAGGCGTACACCGACCTACTGACGGTCCTCACCGCCGAGCGCGACGGTATGGCCGAGTCAACGCTCCGCGAGGCGGTCCACGGCGAGTGGAGCGGGCTTCACAAGGCCGCGCTGGGAGCGCTCGAACGCGAGCAGCGCGTTGTCGAGGACGGGGACCGACTCCGACTGCTCACCGCCGCGGAGTTCAAAGAGCTCGTCTCGGAGCCGACTCGCGACCCGATGCGGACCGTTTACGAGCACGGCTCCGTCCCCGGCTGTCACGACAACGCCGTCTTCGCGATGATCGCGTGGTACGAGATGGTCGGGCTCTCGTGGCCCGAAACCCGTGAGAACGTGATCGAGTGGCTCCGCGAGTCGGGCGCGTGGGACCGCGGCGGCTTCGAGGAGTCCTCGCCCGCGGAGCTCGTCGACTCGAAACGCCACGTGTACGACGAGGGGTACGGCTGGAAAGAGAAGGGACAGTCAGCGAAACGCGTCATCGAACGCCATCGGTGAACGCGGCACCGAACGCCATCGGCGAACGTCGCGTGCGCAGGCGGCGTCGCCCGATATTTAAGCCCGCTCGCGCCGTCTCTCCGCCGTGACACACCCGGAAGCGGGCGCGGCGTCCGTCGACGACGGGCTGCCCCTCGTCGCTGGCGAGGGCCCTCCGAGTGAGGGTGACGAGCCGTCTCCCGCTGTCGCCAACCCTCGCCGCGCGCTCGCCGTCGTGATCGGCGTCGTGTTCATCGATCTCGTCGGCTTCGGGATCGTGATCCCGATCCTGCCCTTTTACGTCCGCTCGTTCGGCGTCAGCGACGCCTTTATCGGGCTGCTTGCGGCGTCCTACTCGCTCGCGCAGTTCCTCGCCGCTCCGACGCTCGGCCGGCTCTCGGACCGGATCGGTCGCCGCCCCGTCCTGCTCGCGTCGCTCGCGGCCGCCGGCGTCGCGTGGGTCGCGTTCGGCTACGCCGGCGAGTCGGGGGCGCGCTTCGGGACGACCGCGGCCCTCGTGACGCTGTTCGCGTCGCGGACGTTCGCGGGAGCCATGGGCGGAAACATCGCGGCCGCACAGGCGTACGTCGCCGACATCACCCCGCGCGATCGACGAGCGGGCGCGCTCGGACTCGTCGGTGCCGCGTTCGCGCTCGGGTTCGTCTTCGGTCCCGCGATCGGCGGGCTTCTCGCCGCCGACCCGGTCGTCGCTCGCGCCGACGCGCTCTTCCCGGCGTTCGTCCCCGCCACCCCGTACTCGTTGCCGAGCTTCGCCGCCGCAGGGATGAGCTTCCTCGCCGTCGCCGTCGGATTCGTTTACTTGGAGGAACCCAACCGGACGCGCCCCGTCGCGGACGCCACCACGGACACCCCGGACGGCGCCGCGGACGCCATCACGGACACCCCGGCCGCCGCCGCGGCCTCGCCGATCCCACCGCGCACGACCCTCGTCGGGCAGTTCCGCGAGGCCCTCTCCTCGGCCGCGCTCCGGCCGCTCACGGTCGCGTACTTCGTCGTCGCCGTCGCGTTCGCCGGGGTGCAGGTGATGTTCATCCCGTACGTCGCGGACGCCTTCGGGTACGACGCGACCGCGGCCGCGCTGCTCTTAACGTACGTCGGCGTCCTCGGCGCGATCAACCAGGGCGTGCTCGTCGGGCGGCTCTCGCGGGTGGTCCCCTCGCGAACCCTCGTCGCCGGCGGTGCCGTGGTCCTCGCCGGCGCGCTCGTCGCGATCCCCGCCACGGGCGTCGTCGACCGCGTCGCCGGGGACGTCGCCGTCGGCGGTCCAGCGTGGTTCACACTCCCGCTGGTCGCGCTGCTCGTCGCCCTCGCTGCGCTCTCGCTGGGGAACGCCCTCGTGAACGTCTCGCTGGCGACGCTCGTCTCGGCGTCCGCGACCGACGCCGAACAGGGCTCGGCCTTCGGCGTCACGCAGGGCGCGTCGAGCCTCGGCCGGACCGTCGGGCCACCGCTGATGGCGGTGTTGTACACGGTTGCGGTCGCCGCCCCGTTCCTCCTCGGCGCACTGTTGCTCGTGCCCGTCGCAATCGCGTTCGCGCGCCGGAACGATCGGACCGCGTGACGCCCGGGAACCGCGAGCCCCGACCGGGTGGTCGCGACAGGTTTACGCCGCGCGTCTCCGTCGTCCCTCCCACATGGTCCTCGACGCCGTTCCCGCGTGGCCCGCGGTCGGCTCCCTCGCCGGCGGGGCGGGCGCGCTCGGGCTCGCGTGGGCGATCCGCGAACACCGCGGACGGCCCGGCGTCGACTGGTTTTTCGGCGTCTTCGCCGCGCAGGCCGTCTGGTGTCTCTCCTACGGGACCGGGCTTCTCGTCACCGACCCGACGGTCCGCGCCGCACTAGAGGCAGCGACGTGGCTGGGGATCGTCTGGACGGGAATCGCCTTCCTCGGCTTCGCGCTGGAGTACACCGGCCGCGGCGACGTGGTCCGGAGCCGTCTGTTCGCGGTGGTCGTCGGATTCGGCCTCCTCTCGACGCTCGTCCTCGCGACGAACTCGCTCCACGGCGCGGTCTGGACCGAGTTCCGGCTTGACCCCGTGTTCGGCGTCACGACCGTCTCGTACGCGTTCGGCCCGTGGGCGTACCTCGTCGTCGCCGTGGAGACGGTGCTCGTCGCGAGCGCGGTGTTCCTCTTGGTCGACACGCTGCTCAGCTACGGGCCGCTGTACCGACGCGAGAGCGCTGCGGTCGCCCTGAGCTCGCTGCCGCCGGGGTTCGCGCTCGTCGCGTGGACGCTCGAAATCGGTCCGGTCCCGCAGCTCCAGCTCGCGCCGCTCATGTTCGTCCCGCACGTCCTGCTCGACGCGTACGCCTTCAACCGCGCGGAGATGTTCGATCGGTATCCGACGACCAGCCGCGCCGCCGAGCGCACCGCGATCGACGACCTCGCCGACCCCATCGTCGCGCTCGCGCTCGACCGCCGTGTCGTTCGGCTCAATCCCGCCGCCGAATCGCTGTTAGGCGTCGACGCCGAAACCGCGAGAGACCGCCCGCTCGACGCGTTCGTGACCGTTCCCGGCCTCGACGATGACGCACCTGATACCGCCGAATCGGACGGGGGCAAGCGCCGCGGCGACGGGGGGGACCGTCACGGCAACGGGAGGGACCGCCACGGCGACGGGGCCCGCGAGACGATCGCGGTCGGCGACGGCGCCGCTCGCCGCACGTACGCGGTGTCGACCTCGCCGCTGACCGACCCGAACGGCACGCACGTCGGCGACACCGTCGTCTTCTCCGACGTCACCGAGCGAGAGCGCCGTCGCCAGCAGCTGGAGGTGCTCAACCGCATCCTGCGGCACAACCTCCGGAACGACGCGGGGGTCGTCCACGGCTACGGCGAGCTGCTCGTCGAGCGGCTCGACGACCCCGAACTAGTGCAGATGGCCGACGCGATCGAGCGCCGGGCGGGCGCGTTGGCCGCGCTCGGCGAGAAGGCCGGAACCGTCGAACGACTGGTCGGTGACGCCGAGCCGAGCGCGGTCGCGGTCGACGACCTCGTCACGTCGGTCGTCGCCGACGCTCGGGGGCGTGAGCCCGATGCAGTCGTCGAACTGGCGATCGAGGGCGACAGGGTCGGCGACAACGACGGAGACGTTTCCGACGACGGTGGCGACGCCCGGTGGACGACCCGACTCCGGAGCGACGCCCTCCGGGCCGTCGTCGAGAACACCGTCGAGAACGCCCTCGATCACCACGACGGCGAGGGCACCGAGCGCGGGAACGGCGGCTCGTGGGTGCGGGTGTCTCTCGCCCGATCAGACGGCGGAGACGGGGAACCCGACGGCGACGGCGAAACCGCCCGCTTCGTCCTCACCGTCGCCGACGACGGACCGGGGATCCCCGACCACGAGACCGATGCCGTCGAGTCAGGCAGAGAGACGGCGCTCGAACACGGCTCCGGGCTCGGGCTGTGGGTCGTCGCGTGGGGCGCGGACGCGATCGGTGCCGAGATCGAGTACACCGAGCGCGAGCCGCGCGGGACGACGGTGACGGTGTCGGTTCCGCTCGCCGAGGAGCGGTAGTCGTTACGGTCGATCGAATGCGTTTGAAAACAGCGGTAACACGGAGTGTTCGGCCGTTTCAGTCGCTCTGAATGCGGGGTGCTAGCATGAACGTAACCTGTCCGAGCCCTTCAGCGAACCCGTAGTGGAGTTTGACGGGGAACTCCTCGCCGAGCTCGATCGTGACCTCGGCGTCGGAGGCGATCGCCTTGTTCATGTCCTTGAGGTAGTCGAGGCTGAACAGCGAGTCGGCCGGGCCGGCGGTGAGCGCGATGAGGTCCTCGCGGGTCAGTTTGAGGTCGACGTCGTCGGTGTCGCCCTCGGCCTCGATATAAAAGGCCTCGTCGGCCTCGTCAACGCGAAGTCGGATGTGGTCGGAGACCATGTCGGCGGCCTTGATCCCGCGGTCGATCTGGGCGCCCTCGACGACGATCTCGGCGGCGAGATCGAGGTCCGGGATGTCCGGCTCCTGTCGGATCGAGTCCGGGTCGATGAGCGCGAGGGTGTACGAGAGGCCGTCGATCTCGATGTGGAGCTTGCGGGTCTCCTCGTCGAGTTCGAGGTGGATCAGGTCGCCGGAGTTCGCCATCCCGGCGATGTCCTCGAGGCGGGCGAGGTTGACGCCGATGACGCCGCCATCGGCCTCGTACGACTCGAACGCCGCAGCTTCGAGGGTGAGATCGACCATGCCGACGTTGGCGGGGTCGACGGCGCGGATCGAGAGCTCCTCCTCGTTCAGGCGGATCTTACACTCGTCGACCAGCACGCTCACCGAATCGAGCGCGTCCTGAAACGTCGACGCGCCCACGATGGCCTTGAACATATACGTTCGGCTACGGCGGTATCACCTAAAAAGCCACCCAATCGGCTCGCAGGGAAACGCTCAAAACGACCGGATCAGACGGGCGATTACGGTCGCGAGCGTCACCACGGCTCGCCACAGTCGGAGCCGTTCGAGCCGGTACGCGAGGGGCTCGTGGTCGGGGTCGTCGTCAAGGTCGTCGTCGAGGTCGTCATCGAGGCCGTCGTCGATGCTGTCTTCCGGCGGTGGGTCGTCGTCGTGCGACCGCGGTCGATCGACGAGGTCGACCTCGTCGACACCCTCGGCATCGGTATCCTCGACGTCGCCACCCCCGGTATCGATACCGTCGGCTCTCGCGGCGCATGGATCGTCGGTCATGGGTGAGATACGGCCGGCTGACGGGCCGCATACGACGATACGAGGTTAATTAATAAGTATCTGAGCCGAATGCAAGGTGGAACTGAAAGTCGTGGTCAGATCAGCGGCTCGACGATCTCGCGCCCCTCGGCGAGTAAGTCGGTGACGGCCTCGTCGCTGTCGGCCTCGGCGTACACGCGGAGCATCGGCTCGGTTCCGGAGGGCCGGACGAGGAGCCACGAGCCGTTCTCCAAGAGGAGCTTGAACCCGTCGAGGGTGACGACCTTGGCGACCGCGTGGCCGTTCACTGATTCGGGGATATGATCCTCCAGTTCGGCGAGCACGCCCGCCTTCCGGTTGTCGGGGCAGTCGAGAGACACCTTCCCCGCCGCGATGTGGCCGTGCTCGTCGAGCAGGCGGTCAACGCGGTCGTCGAACGGCTCCGCGGCGTGCGTGCCCGCGGCGAGCAGCGCCATCAACACGCCGTCCTTCTCCCGGACGTGGCCGCGGAGGGTGAACCCGCCCGACTCCTCGCCGCCGAACAGGGCGTCGTGTTCGCCCATCGCTTCCGCGACCCACTTGAATCCGACCGGCGTCTCGTACACCTCCTGGCCGTGCGCCTCCGCGATGCGGTCCACGAGGAACGTGGTCGAGACGGTGCGGACGGCCGGTCCGGCGTCCGATTCGAGCAGCCGGTCGTAGCAGGCGGCGTAAAACAGGTTGGCGTCGAGCACGCCGCGCTCGGGCGTGACGACCGCGATCCGGTCCGCGTCGCCGTCGTTCGCGACGCCCAGGTCCACGTCGCTGTCGGGGTCGGTGACGACGGTTGCCAGCTCGCCGAGGTGCTCCGCGCTCGGCTCGGGAGACTCGCCGCCGAAGGTCACGTCGCGGTCGCAGCGCAGCCGTCGGACCTCCGCGCCGGCGGACTCGAGGAGCGCGTCGGTGACGCCGCGGCCGCTGCCGTGCATCGCGTCGTACGCGACGGTGAGTCCGTCGAGGTCAGCGCCCACGAGGTCGCGTGCGGCCTCGGCGTGTGCGGCGACGAGATCGACCCGCGAAATATCGCCGCGTTCGGCCTCCGGGAGCAGGTCGGGCTCCGCGAGCCGCTCGACGATGTCCTCCGTCACGCCCGGGAGGGCGGGGGCGCCGTCGCTCGGGATGAACTTCACGCCGTTGTACTCCGGCGGGTTGTGCGAGGCGGTGACCATGCAGGCCCCGGCGAGCCCGCGGTCGACGATCGCGTAGGCGATCACCGGCGTGGGGGCGTCGCGCTCGGGAAGCACCACGTCGAAGCCGTTGCCCGCGAGCACCTCGGCGAGGCTCTCGGCGAACCCCTCGCTCGTTTCGCGGGCGTCGTAGCCGACCGCGACCGGCTCGTCGTGACCCGCCGCCGCGAGGTGGTCGGCGACCGCCTGCCCGACGATCCGGACGCGGTCGTCGGTGAAGGTATCGAGCGTCGCTCGCCAGCCGTCGGTTCCGAATGAGATCTGGTCCATGTCCCCACCCTCAACAGCCGAGATAATAAGGCCCGGTGTCGCTTACGAACCTTGCGTAGCGCGGTGGGCGGACGAGTCACCGAGCCGCGGCGGAACGCAAAGCGGCGGACGAACCACCGACAGACGCGCCGAATCGACACGTCGCGCTTTTGCACTCGGCCCGCGAAGCGATTCTATGACCCGAATCGTCGCGATATCCGGCAGCCGCCGGGACGGGAGCACGACGCGCGCCGCGCTTCGCGTCGCGCTCGACGCCGCGGTCGACGCCGGCGCCGACACGGACCTGATCGACCTGGGCGCGGTCGATCTCCCGCTGTATCACCCGAACGAGGACGTACAGGGCGACAGCGAAGGGTTGACACGACAGGTTCGCGAGGCGGACGGCGTCCTCGCCGGCACGCCGGTGTACCGCGGCTCCTACTCGTCGACGTTCAAGAACTTCCACGACTTCTGCGGCTCCGAGGAGTACGCAAACACCGCCGTCGGCCTGCTCGCGACCGCCGGCGGTGGCTCGTACGGTGGAACCCTCGAACACCTCCGGTCGACGTTCCGGAACGTCCACGCGTGGACCGTTCCGCACGAGGTCGGCATTCGCGGAGCCTCTTCCGCCATCGACGACGAGGGGCGTTTCCGCGACGACGACCTGCGAGAACGGACGGAGCGACTCGGACGGATCGTGGTCGAGCACGCGGAGCGACTCCGAGACTGAGAGGGCCTGAATCGGACGCTAGCGCCGTCGCTCAGGCGTGCGCCAGCTTGACGAACTCCTTCGCGGCCGTTCGCGTTCCCTTCGCGATGACGATGTCGCCGCCGCGGAGTTCGGTGTCGGCGTCGGCGACGAGCAGCCAGCCCTCTCCCGGTCTGCGGATCGCGATCACCGACATCGTCGCGTCGGCGTCCGGGAGCCCCCCCCTGACTGCGGTGCCGGCGAGCGCGCTCCCCGGCGCGACCTCGATGCGTGAGATGATCTCGTCGCTCTCCTGGACGGCGAGGCGAACGACGGGGTGAACGTCGATGTTACGCCGGACGCCCTCGCTGATGTCGAGCGCGGCGTCGCTGATCGCTTCGGTGCTGGTGCCGAGGTGGATCAGCCCGCGGAGGGCGACGGGGTCCTCCGCGTCGGCGGCCGCCTGCAGTACCCACGCCTCGAACCGAGACTGGAGTCCGTCGACCTCGACTTCGAGGTTCGAGACCTCCTCGGCGATCTCCGCGTCGTCGAACAGGACGCTGCTGTACGCCAGGTCGACGGCCAGCTCGGAGAGATTCTTCATGTGAACGATCGTGTCGACCGCTCGTTCGAGGTCGGCGATGGAGTCGGACTCGTCCACTGTCGGCTCGTACGCGTCGCCGGTCAGCGTCTCGTACACGTCGCCGACCGCGGAGTCCGGACCGCGGAGCAGCGCCACGTCGCCCGCGTGAATAGCCGTCTTCGGCCCGGGGTTGAGCAGCCAGTCGTCGCCGCGCCGCAGCGCGATCACGCGGACGCCGGTCTCGGACTCCAAGTCGATCTCTTTGAGGGTGCGGTCGGCATACGGGGACGATTCGGCGGCGACGCCTCGGAGGAGCGTCTCGACCGCCTCGGGGAGCGCCGCGCGCATGGCGTCCGGGAGACCGATCTCCTCTAACACGATCTTCGCGATGTCGCCGGCGGCGTCGCTGATCTGGTCGGTCGCCGAGACGATGTTCAACACGGGCGCCAGCTGTTCGGCGTCGGAGGGGTTCCGCGCGGACATGAGGAGGCTCATGTTCGCGCGCATCTCGAGGTAGTCCATCCGCCGCTCCAGCCGGAGTACCTCCATCGCCAGCTCCTCGTTACGATGTAACACGGCGGAGTACGAGAGGTCGATCAGCAGCTCGGCGGTGTCTTTCATCTCGACTAGTACGTCTTTGACGCTGACAGGCTCGTACTCGATCGGCGCCGCCGATGCCTCGCCCTCCGGGAAGTCCATGCCAGAACGGTCTCGCGGCGAGCACTAAAGCGTTCGCCGACGGCCCGGATCGGGGGAAGTTCACCGCCGATCGGTGTCGCAGTTCACCGCCGATCGGTGTCGCAGTTCACAGCCGATCGGTGTCGCCCTCGACGTAGGCGAGCGCCCGCGCCGCGAGCGTCGGTACCTGCGTCTCCATCTTCGGATAGAGCGCGTCGTCGCTGTCGTCGTTCAGGTGCCGTGCGAGGAACATCTCGCCGAGTGCGGCCATCTTGTAGGCGGCGAGCGCCCGGTAGAAGCGCTCGCCGGTGAACTCCCGTCCAGTCGAGGATTCGTAGCGCGCGACGAGTTCGTCGCGGGTGGGATAGCCGTCCCGCGCGGTGAACGTCGACATCAGCTCCGGCATCGCCGGGTCCGGATCGCCCTCGTCGTACCAGAACAGCAGCAGCCAGCCGAGGTCGGCGAGCGGATCGCCGAGCGTCGACAGCTCCCAGTCGAAGACGGCGACGACCTCCGGCGGGGTCCCGGGACCGTACATCACGTTGTCGAGCTTGAAGTCGCCGTGCACGAGCGTCTCGGAGTGGCTCTCGGGGACGTTGTCGGCGAGCCACTCGCCGACGGCGACGAGTTCGGGAACCTCCCGCACGGTCTCGGTCGTCTCGAACGCCCAGTCGAGCTGGGCGGTCCAGCGGTCGACCTGCCGGGCCGTGTACCCCGCTGGCCGACCGAACTCGCCGAGTCCGATCGACTCGTAGTCCACCGCGTGGATCGCCGCCAGCGTGTCGACGAGTTCGGCGCCGACCCGCTCGCGGGCGACCGGATCGGCGAACCGCTCCGGCTCCTCGTCTCGAAGCACGTCGCCCGCGGTCCGCTCCATGAGGTAGAAGTCGCTGCCGATGACGTCGTGGTCGTCGCAGGCGCGGAGGGTTCGCGGAACGGGGACGTCGGTATCGCCGAGTGCGTCGACGACGCGGTACTCTCGCAACACGTCGTGGGCGGTGTCGGCCGTCTCGCCGGGAGGCGGCCGCCGGATCACCAGTTCGCGATCGCCCCACGTCACGAACAGGGTCTCGTTGGAGTGACCCGCCGCGTGTCGCTCGACGCTGAACGAGTCGACCGGCCCGAGCTCCGCCGTCAGATACGACCCGAGCGCGTCGTCGTCGACCAATCGGTCGAGGTAGTCGGTGTCGCTCACGCTCGATCCGCCCCCTGCCGATGAGCGGTCGAACGAATTCCACCGCCATCGGCGTATTCGACTAACATTGTAAATTTTCTCTCGTTGGATAGGGGGTTATTTTCGGACGTAATAGCCTTTTGGGGGATGTTACCCGGAACCACTATTTACATTGCTAAGGAATAGGTTGCTATGGAGTACGACGACATCGGGCGCGGACCGGAGATCGCGGAAGCGGTGCGGGAGTTCGTCGACGAGACGGTGCTCCCGATCGAGCGCGAGTGGCTGGGGCGCGGGCCGATCCCCGACGCGGAGATCGAGGCGCTGCGGGACGCCGCACGGGATCGCGGGATCTACGCGCCGCAGGTCGCCGATGAGTACGGCGGCCTCGGCTTGGGCTTCCGCGAGATGCTACCGGTGTTCGAGGAGGCGGGCCGGAGCCTGCTCGGCCCGCTCGCGCTGCGGTGTGCGGCCCCCGACGAGGGCAACATGCACACCCTCGAGATCGCCGCGACGGACGCACAGAAGGAGCGCTGGCTCCGCCCGCTGGCGACCGGCGAGATCGACTCCGGGTTCGCGATGACGGAGCCCATACAAGGCGGCGGCTCCGATCCCAAAATGCTCGCGACGACCGCCGAGAAGGAAGACGGCGAGTGGGTCATCAACGGCCACAAGTGGTGGACGACCGGGGGCGTCGAGGCCGACCTCCTCCTCGTCTTCGCCCGTACCGACCAAGAGGCGCACCCGTACGCGGGCTGTTCCGTGATCCTCGTGCCCGCCGACGCCGAGGGCGTCGAGGTCGTCCGGAACATCCCGCACCTCGGCGAGGGGCTCGTCGGAACGACGCACGCCGAGATCCGGTTCGACGACGTGCGCGTCCCGACAGCGAACACGCTCGGCGAGGAGAACGAGGGGTTCACGCTCGTGCAGCAGCGGCTCGGTCCGGCCCGGCTCACGCACTGCATGCGGTACGCCGGGATGGCCGACCGCGCGCTCGACATCGCGACCGCGTACCTCTCGGAGCGCGAGGGGTTCGGTGAGCCGCTCTCGGAGAAACAGGGGCCGCGGTTCCGGATCGCCGACCGCCGGACCGAGCTCCACGCCGCCCGCACGATGGTCCGGCACGCCGCCGGGCGGATCGCGGACGGCCACGAGGCCCGAATCGGGGTCGCGATGGCGAAGACGTTCGCGGCGAACGTCGTCCAGGAGGCGATCGACGACGCGCTCCAGTTCTGCGGCGGCAACGGGATCGCCTACGACCTCCCGATCGCGCGGTTCCACGAGAACGTCAGGCAGTTCCGGCTCGTCGACGGCGCGGACGAGGTCCACCGACGGTCGATCGCCCGTGACGCGTTCGAGGACCCACCGACCGAGGAGCTGGAGGCGATTACGCGGTTCGGCGAGTTCGACTAAGTTGGCGTCAGCGGCGCGGCTCACTCGTCGTCGCCGTCCTCCTGAAACACCTCGAACAGCTCCGGATCGGTGCCGAACTTGAGCACGTTCGTCACGACGGAGTTGCGGAGGTTACTGACGAGCTCGCCGTACTCCTTGTAGAACTCGTGGATCCATTTCGACTCCTGTTCGCGGTCCTTGAACATCATGATGGTCTTCCACTGGTAGTCGCCGTCCGAGAGGAAGTACATGAACGTGTGACGGCTCGATCGGATGTGTTCGAGCGCGTCGCGCCAGTGCTCGTCGAACCCCTGCGGGTTGAATTGGAACTCGAACAGCGAGAAGAAGAGGTACTCCTCGTTGGGCACGAGCGCCTCGCGAAACACGCCGTCCTCGCGCATCCGTCGGATCGACTCGTTGACCGTAACGTGAGAGACGTCGATACCGTGTTCCTCCTCGAGGAGGTCACGGAGCCCACGGGAAGTGAGCTGCGGGTCGCGCGCGAGCTCTTGGAGGATGAGGGTGTCGCGCTCGGAGAGGTTCCAGTCGGGGATAGCCTGTTTCTCGGGCATTTCTCGGTGTAGGTGGACGCGACACGGTAATCAGTATTGGGGACGGTAACGACCGATCCCAACCCGCCGCCCTTTTGACCGGCTCCCGCCTACGACGCGACGATGAACGAACCGGGTGACGACGACCGTGTCCGCTAATCGGAAGGGCGACCGCCGCGAGCGCGAGCTCGTCAACGCACTGGACGAGGCGGGGTTCGCCGTGATGCGCGCACCGGCCAGCGGCGCCGCGACGGAGCGCGAGCTTCCCGACGTGCTCGCGGGGGACGGAGACACGTTCTACGCGATCGAGGCGAAATCGAGCGCGGGCAACCCGATCTACCTCACCGGCGAGGAGGTCGAAGCGCTGCTCTTCTTCGCTCGAAACTTCGGCGCGAAGGCCCGGATCGCGGTCCGGTTCGACCGCGAGGACTGGTACTTCTTCCACCCCGGCGACCTGTACACGACGGACGCCGGGTCGTATCGGGTCAAAAAGGAGACCGCGCTCGCCGACGGGACCGACTTCCCGGAGTTCGTCGGCGAGACGGAGAAGGTGACGCTCGACGAGGTCGGCGTCGACCTCGACGAGGAGCGCCGGGAGATCCTCGAAGCGGTTCGAGACGGCTACATGCCGGTCGACGACGCCCTCGACGTGTTGTGAGCCCGCTTCGAACGTCCCCACCGTCGCCGCCGTCGACGTCGCCGTTTCCTCTCCGTCGTCCGACCCGCTCCCTTATCAGGCGTCGCGCCGAATGCGAACACGAATGAGCGAGGAGTTCGTCCTGCTCGAACCCGACGAGCAGCCCGGCGACGAGTGGGAACAACTGGACGTCTCCGACACGGAGGCCGACCGGATCGCCCGCCGGCAGGACCGGGAGTTCTCCGAGTTCCGCAAGCGGATCAAAGACACCGAGCAGTTCAAACTCCAGGAGTCGGTGTTCGACGACGCGACGCTCGCCGCGATCTACAAGCTCGTCCAAGACGGCTACATCGACGCCTTCGGCGGCCCCGTCTCGACCGGAAAGGAGGCGAGCGTCTTCGAGGCGCTCGGCGGGCAGGCGGGCGAGCGACCGGAGCCCGGATCGGCGGCCGCTGGCGGCGGTCCCGAGGGCGTCCATCCGGAGCGCGAGGTCGCCGTGAAAGTGTACCGGATCAACTCCTCGAACTTCCGGCAGATGCGCGATTACCTGGAGGGCGACCCCCGGTTCGAGGGGATCGCGAGCGACAAGAAGGCGGTCGTCCTCGCGTGGACCCGCAAGGAGTTCGCGAATCTCAAGCGCGCCCGAAAGGCGGGCGTGCGCGTTCCGGAACCGATCGCCGTGCAGCGGAACGTCCTCGTGATGGAGCTGGTCGGCCACGCCGACGACCGCGCGCGGCGGCTGAACGAGGTCGACGTCGAGAACCCCGAGACCGCCTACGAGGTCGTCCGCGAGTACATGCGCCGCCTCTTCAGCGCGGGGCTGATCCACGGCGACCTCTCGGAGTACAACATGATCATCCACGAGGGCGAGCTGGTGATCATCGATCTGGGACAGGCGGTGACGGTTCATCACCCGAACGCCGGCGAGTTCCTCGACCGCGACTGCGAGAACGTGGCGACGTTTTTCACCCGGGAGGGGATCGACGTCGACCCCGACGACCTCCGCGCGTACGTGACGGAGCCGGAGTCGGACGGGGAGGCAGAATCAGACGGGGAGTCGAAGTCGGACGGAGAGTAACTCGCAGGACGTTCTGATCGAAACCGCCCCGAGAGCGTCGAAACACCCCGTCACACGCCCGCATTCCCCGAGCCACCGGAACACGTTTAAAAGGCTTGGCCGGGTACTTTGCCGTATGCAACACGTGACGGTTCCGCAGGACCGTATCGGCGTCGTCATCGGCGCCGGCGGCGAGACGATGCGGGAGATCGAAGAGCGGGCGAACGTGCGGCTCGACATCGACTCGGAGTCGGGCAGCGTCGCTATCGAGGAGCGCGACGACCCGGTCGCCGCGATGGTGGCGCCGGACGTGATCAAGGCGATCGGTCGGGGGTTCAAACCGGAGACGGCGCTGTCGATCCTCGACCACGACCTCCGGACGTTCGACCTGATCGATCTGTCCGAGCACACGCGTAACGACAACGACCTCCAGCGCAAGAAGGGGCGGATCATCGGCGAGAACGGACGAACGCGAGAGCTGATCGAGGAGCTATCGGGCGCGAGCGTCGTCGTCTACGGGTCGACGGTCGGGGCGGTCGGTCAGCCCGAAGAGATCGAGGTCGTCCGGCGGGCGGTCGGCATGCTGCTGGACGGCGCCCCGCACGGCGCGGTGTACTCGTACTTGGAGCGGATGTCGAACGAGCTCGACGACGACGTGAGCTTCAACGCGCCGCAATGAGCGAGCGGATTTCTCGATGCCCGCGTCGGCCTCGTCGTCGTTGTTCGTTTATAACAGACTGCTTCTAGCGATACGATAAATCCCTCCAAAGCCCCGACCTCGCGGCTCGCGCTTGTCAGCGCTCGCCGCGTCCCTCGCACCGTCGTCGCCGGCGCTACGCGTCGGCTGCCAGAGGGACCTTCGATCCCTCGCTGGTCGCGGCCCTTCGGGCCGCTCACCGGGACGCGCCGACTGCGGGTTCATTTATCACCGATTCACGTCCCAACACTCGATCTGGAGTTCTATATAAAGGGGCATGTGAACGTGCCTCACACCGACCGATACGCCCCCACCGTGTTGCGTTTTCGCACGACCTGAACAAAAGGTTTATATAGAATCACAATCAATCAATGGCTGTAATGTCACAGCGCCAGCGGATGGGCAATCAGCCCATGATCGTACTTTCCGAGGAGTCGCAGCGTACATCCGGAAAGGACGCTCAGAACATGAATATCACGGCCGGCAAGGCGGTCGCGGAGTCCGTCCGCACCACGCTCGGCCCGAAAGGGATGGACAAGATGCTCGTCGACTCCGGCGGGTCGGTCGTCGTCACGAACGACGGCGTCACCATCCTCAAGGAGATGGACATCGACCACCCGGCGGCCAACATGATCGTCGAGGTCTCCGAGACCCAAGAGGAGGAAGTCGGTGACGGCACCACCTCTGCGGTCGTCGTCGCCGGGGAACTCCTCGATCAGGCCGAGGAACTCCTCGACCAGGACATCCACGCGACCACGCTCGCGCAGGGATACCGTCAGGCCGCCGAGAAGGCCAAGGAAATCCTCGAAGAGCAGGCCATCGAGGTCTCCGAGGACGACCGCGACACTCTCGTCCAGATCGCCGCCACGGCGATGACGGGCAAGGGCGCCGAGAACGCGAAGGACCTCCTCGCCGAGCTCGTCGTCGACGCTGTCATCGCAGTCAAAGACGAGGAAGGCATCGACACGGAGAACGTCTCCGTCGAGAAGGTCGTCGGCAGCTCCATCGACAAGTCCGAGCTCGTCGAGGGCGTCATCGTCGACAAAGAGCGCGTCGACGAGAACATGCCCTACGCCGTTGAGGACGCCAACGTCGCGCTGTTCGACGGCGCCATCGAAGTGAAGGAGACGGAGATCGACGCGGAAGTCAACGTCACCGACCCCGACCAGCTCCAGCAGTTCCTCGACCAGGAAGAGGAGCAGCTCCGCGAGATGGTCGACCACCTCGTCGACATCGACGCCGACGTCGTCTTCGTCGGCGACGGCATCGACGACATGGCTCAGCACTACCTCGCGCAGGAGGGCATCCTCGCGGTCCGCCGCGCGAAGTCCGGCGACCTCAAACGCCTCGCCCGCGCGACCGGCGGCCGCGTCGTCTCCAACCTCGAAGACATCGAGTCGGACGACCTCGGCTTCGCCGGCTCCGTCGCCCAGAAGGACATCGGCGGCGACGAGCGCATCTTCGTCGAGGACGTCGAGGAGGCCAAGTCCGTCACGCTCATCATCCGCGGCGGCACCGAGCACGTCGTCGACGAGGTCGAGCGCGCCATCGAGGACTCGCTCGGCGTCGTCCGCACCACGCTGCTCGACGGGCAGGTCCTGCCCGGCGGCGGCGCCCCCGAGGCCGAGCTCGCGCTGCAGCTCCGCGACTTCGCCGACTCCGTCGGCGGCCGCGAGCAGCTCGCCGTCGAGGCGTTCGCCGACGCGCTGGAAGTCATCCCGCGC
Organism: Halorubrum marinum; assembly: GCF_048381195.1. Taxonomy (NCBI): domain Archaea; kingdom Methanobacteriati; phylum Methanobacteriota; class Halobacteria; order Halobacteriales; family Haloferacaceae; genus Halorubrum; species Halorubrum marinum. The sequence continues at coordinate 99,345 of NZ_JBLWMM010000005.1, forward strand.
ACGCTCGCCGAGAACGCGGGTCTCGACCCCATCGACTCGCTGGTCGACCTCCGCTCCCGTCACGACGGCGGCGAGTTCGGTGCCGGTCTCGACGCCTACACGGGCGACGTGATCGACATGGAGGCCGAGGGCGTCGTGGAGCCGCTCCGCGTCAAGACCCAGGCCATCGAGTCCGCGACCGAGGCGGCCGTCATGATCCTCCGCATCGACGACGTCATCGCGGCCGGTGACCTCAAGGGCGGCGGCTCCGACGACGGCGGCGACGAGGGCGGCCCCGGCGGCGCACCCGGCGGTATGGGCGGCATGGGCGGTATGGGCGGCATGGGCGGTGCGATGTAAGCGACGATCGGACACACTTACATCCACCCCGACTGCAGCCGTTCCGCGAACCGACCCGTCGACTGACCGTCGCGCGCCCCTTCGGGCCTCGACGACACGCGATTTTCATCGCCGACTGCCACGATAATCGATCACGTAGCCGGCGGCTCGTCGCATTCTATTTTAGTTTCCATACCAACATGACGATAACACCGGTGTAACCACCAGACACGGGTGTTCGCGAGCGATTAAGTGGCTCCTCGGCGTTCAATACAACGACGAAACGGCTCGTGGCGCGTTCCGGTGAACCGCTCACCAAGCGATGCGCTGCGGGCCAGCTTCAAACTCACTTCACTATGCCACAGCAGAAAGCAGACTACGCAGACGACGCCGAGATCGACGACGCGCTCGACCAGATGCCCGACGACGAGACCGTCGAGAAGGCGGTCGAGAATCTCGAAGCGAACGGGTTCGACGTGGTAGTCGTCGACGACGCCGCGGCGGCGCTGGAGGCGGTCGAGACACAGATCCCTGCGGGCGCGTCCGTGATGAACGGACACTCGACGACGCTCGAAGAGATCGGCTTCGACGACCACCTCAGCGAGGGCGACCACGAGTGGGAGAGCCTCCCCGATCAGATCTGGAGCATCGACGACGACGCGGAGCGACAGACCGCACGTCGGGCGTCGCAGACGGCCGACTACTTCCTCGGCGGAATCAACGCGATCGCGACGACCGGAGAGCTCGTCGCCGCCGACCTCTCGGGCAGCCGGATCGGGGCGTACCCGTTCGCCGCCGGCAACGTCGTTATCGTCAGCGGCGTGAACAAGATCGTTCCGACGCTCTCTGACGCACTCGATCGTCTCGAATCCGTCGCGTACCCGCTGGAAAACGAACGCGCACAGGAGGCGTACGGCGTCGAGTCGGCGATCGCCAAGCAGCTCATCTACCGACAGGAGACCGAAGAAGGCCGGACGACGGTCGTGCTGGTTCGCGAGCAGCTCGGGTACTGAGACGACGGTTCGGTTTTATTTTACCGGTGCTCGGCGGTTCGCTGCACGGGCAAGGGGATCCACGCGAGCGTAGGTCGGGCGAACGAGCGTCAGCCGCACCTAGAGGCTGCGACGGGTTCGAACCCTCCCTCAGCACAGCACCGCCGCTCGCGATAGTGCTCGCGGCGGTACAGCGGGCCGGGAGGGATTCGAACCCCCGACCGTCCGGTTAAAAGCCGGACGCTCTCCCTAACTGAGCTACCGGCCCAGGCGAGTCACGGTAGGGGTAGACCACTGATAAACGGTTCGAAACCCCCTTACGACGCCCCCGCCGCCCGTACTCCCCCCCGACCCGAAACGGTTTCCGCCCACCCGCCGTCGCCGTGACCATGGACTTCGACATGCGCGCGTTCGCGGCCGACCTCTGCGCGGTCCCCTCCACCGCCGGCGAGGAGGCCGCCGCGGCCGACCTCGTCGAGGAACGACTCGCGGCCCTCGGCTTCGAGACCGTCTCGTGGGACGCCGACGCCGACCTCCTCGCGGACCACCCGTCTTTTCCGGACGACCTCGACGCGACCGACGTGGCCGGCCGCCGGAGCGTCGCGGGCGTCCTCCGCCTCGGCGACGCCGCCGCTCGCGACCCCACCGACGAGACCGGTTCGGACGACGTCCCGACGGTCGTGTTGAACGGGCACATCGACGTCGTGCCGGCCGAACCGGCCGAGTGGTCGAGCGATCCGTTCGAGCCGCTGTGGCAGACCGACGGGGCGGACCTCGCGACGGACGCGGACGCCGAAACCCTCACCGCCCGCGGCGCGGCGGACATGAAATCCGGGCTGGCGGCGTGCGTCGGCGCGGCGCTCGATGTACGCGACCGCACCGAACGCGGCGACCTCGCGTTCCCCGACGGCCTCCGTATCGTCGTCGAGGCAGTCGCCGGCGAGGAGGACGGCGGCTACGGCGCGGCGACCGCGGCGCTCGCGAACCCGTATCCCTTCGAGCGCGACGCGGCCGTCGTCGCGGAGCCGACCGATCTCCGCCCCGTCGTCGCCTGCGAGGGATCCCTGATGGCGCGACTGGAACTCACCGGTCGGAGCGCACACGCCGCGACGCGCTGGCGGGGAGAAGACGTCCTCCCGCGGTTCGAGGCGATCCGCGAGGCGTTCACCGACTTAGAGACGGAGCGCGGCGAGCACGTGACACATCCGTTGTACACCGAGTTTCCCGTCCCGTGGCCGGTCGTCTGTGGTCGGGTCGAGGCGGGATCGTGGGCGTCAACGGTCCCGGCGACGCTTACCGCGGAGTTCCGAATCGGCGTCGCGCCGGGCGAGACGGTCGACGAGGTGGAGGCGGCGTTCCGCGCGCGGCTGGATGCGGTCGTTGCCGACGACGCGTGGCTCCGCGAGCAGCCACCGACGTTCGAGCGGTTCTCGGTGCAGTTCGAGCCAGCCGAAATCGCCGTCGACGAGCCCGTCGTCGAGGCGGCTCGCACGGGGCTCGCCGACGCTGGCGTCCGGGCCGCCGCACCGACTGGCGCCACCTACGGCGCGGACTCTCGGCATTACGTCGCGGCGGGGATCCCGACGGTGCTGCTCGGTCCCGGTAACATCACGGAGGCGCACTACCCGGACGAGACGATCGCATGGGCGGAGGTGGAGCGGGCCCGCGAGGCGCTCGCGGCGACGGTGAGTCGGTTCGCAGCGAGCTACTCCGGGTCCGACGCGGCGAAGTAGTCGTCGAGCGCCTCGGCGACGAGCGTCCCGGGGTCGACGTTCTGGTTCGACGCGCGTCGTCTGAGCTCCACGTAGGTGTCAGTCGGTAGTCGCAGCCCGACGTGACCGAGTTCGACGCCGGCCTCGCGGACCGCGCTTTCGACGTCGCTGCCGTCGTTGACCGCAGAGGCGATCGCCCGGATCTCGCGAACCGTGAGGTCGCCGTCGATGGTCGCCCAGGCGAGGAGGTAGCGGTCGGTGCCGCCGAGCCGCGCGATGTGCTTCGCGGCGCTCGGCGCTATCTGTCCGCTCGCGACCTGTCGGCGAATCGCCTGCGGGAGATCGTGGACGCGGGCCCACTTGCGGATGAACGCCACCGAGACGTCGTCTCCGGCGCGCGCGGCCGCCTCTTTGTACGAGCCGACGCCGCGGACGAGCGCCGCGCAGGCGGCTGCTCCGCGGAGCATCAACACGTGGTCGTCGTCGCCGACGTCGCCGGCGGCGAAGCGGGCGACGGTCTCCGCGGCCTCGGCGACGCTCTCGGGGTCGTTCGGGTCGAACCCGACCGCCTCGGCGGCCCGATCGCCAGTTACTGCGGGGTCGGACCGGACGACGGGCTCGCCGACGGGGGAGCGTCGGTCCGCGCGTGAATCCTCGTTCATACCACCTTGTTCGGGTGCGTACACATAAGCGACGGGCACCGGGGCAGGATTCGCTCACGACCGCGACGCGGTCGGGAGGCTCACTCGCCGTCGGCGTTCGCAAAGAACTCGACATCACCGGCGATCACGGCACTCGCGATGACGAGCGCACCGACGATCACCGCGACGACGAGCGTCGTCAGCGTCACCGCGAGCGCGTCGCCGCCGACGCTCACCCCGACGAACGCGCCGACCGCGCCGCCGACGCCGCCGGCGATGACCGCGAGCGTCTTGGCCTCGCTCATAGCTGTCGATTTCACAACAGACTACATAAGCGTTCGCGCCGGGTTCTCTCGGGTGATAACGGCCGCTCGGGCCGTCGTAGTGGGACGCTCCGGCTACCGCGGGTACTGCCGTCCCAGATCGACCGTCGGTTCGTCGGGGTCGCTCTCGTCCGCCCCGCCCTCGTTTTCGCTGTCGACGTCGTCCGGCTCAGCGCTTCCGTCCGGCTCAGCGCCGCCCTCCGTCGCCTCTCCGGCCGGGCTCACGCTCCCGGTTCGATAGCCGGCCATGTCGAGGGTGACGTACTCGAAGCCGAGGTCGGTGAGATGTTCGTGGACGGCGTCGGCGAACGCCGGATCGAGCGCGCGCTCCAGTTCGTCCGGGGCGATCTCGACGCGCGCGAGCCCGTCGTGGTCGCGGACGCGGAACCCCTCGAACCCCCACTTGCGGAGCAGTCGTTCGGCCTTCTCCACGCGAGTCAGCCGCGCTTCGGTGACCTCCAGGCCGGTCGGAATCCGCGAGGAGAGACACGCCATCGACGGCTTGTCGGCCACGGAGAGGCCGTACGCCTCGGCGATGGCCCGCACCTCGCGCTTCGTGATCCCGGCGTCGAGAAGCGGTGAGAACACGTCGAGCTCCTCGACCGCACGGAGCCCGGGACGGTGTCCTTCGCCGGGGTCGTCCGCGTTCGTCCCGTCGCAGACGGTACCGATCCCCAGCTCCGTCGCCGTCTCGTACATCCGACCGAGTCGCATCGTCCGACAGTGGTAACAGCGGTCGCCGTCGTTGGCGACGAAGTTCGGGTCGTCGAGCTCGGAGAACGTGACCGTCTCGTGGCGGATGCCGATCTCCCCCGCGACGCGCTCCGCGTCGTCGAGCTCCGCGGCCGGGAGCGTCTCGCTCCGCGCGGTACACGCCACCGCGTCGTCGCCGAGGGCGTCCGCGGCGAGCGCCGCGACCACCGACGAGTCGACGCCGCCGGAAAAGGCGACGAGGACCGCGTCGCACTCGCCGAGCGCGTCGCGGGCGGTCCGCGCCTTCGCCGCCGTCTCCGGAGCGAGCTCTCCGTCCTCGTTCCCGTCGACGGCGAGCGAGTCTCGTGTCATGACCTCGGGTTCGCGGTCGGCGGGAAAAAGCACGTCGGCCGAGACCACCGCTCGACCCCCTACCCTTTTGCGCGTTGCCGCGATACCCGCGAGTAGATGGAGTTGGAGGCGATCCCCGGCGTCGGCGCGAAGACCGCCGACGCGCTGCGCGAGCTCGACGACCCGATCGGCACGGTAGAGTCCGGTGACGTCGCCGCGATCGCTCGCGCACCGGGCGTCAACGAGGCCCGCGCGGCCCGGATCGCTCGCGGCGCGATCCGCCGCCGTCACGGGGACGACGGGCGCGTGCTCGCGACCGATCGCGCCCGCGAGGTGTACCGCTCGGCGATCGAGTTGCTGCGCGAGCGAACCGTCACCGACTACGCCGCGAAGCGGCTGGAGACGTTCTACCCCAGCGCCGCCGCCTCGCGGATCGATGAGGCCCAGTCGTTCGTCGCGGGGGCAATGAAACGGACGCCTGACCCGGCCGTCCGCGACGCACTCGCCAGCGTGGAGCCGCTCACCGACCCTCCGACGGTCCGCGTGCGTGACCGTTGTCTCGCCAGCGCGGACGCCGAAACCCTCGCCCGCGCGGAGGCCGCCGTCCCCGAGCTTTCGGTCGAAACCGTCGAGAACACCCGCGATATCGACGAGCTCGCGAGGTCCTACGCGACCGTGATCGTCTTAGACGAGGAGTTCGCCGGGCTCGACGTCGAGGGCGACATTCACGTTCGACCGGACGCCCTCGACGCGCCCGCGGAGACGGTCCCCGAGCGCCTGCTCGCCTTCTTCGCCGCGAACCGCGAGCGGCTGGAGGCGGCCGCAACGGTTCACGAGGCCGCTGCGGCCGCGGGTACGCCGGTCACGTCCGACGGTCCGGCCGCGGACCTCGACGCGCTCCGTGACGCCCTCTCGCGGCTCGACGAGGACGGGACGATCGTCGGCGACGACGAGTTGGCGCGGCTCACCGCCGCCGTCGACGACCTCGACGCCGCGGTGTCGACCGCCGAGTCCGTCGCCGACGACCGCCTCCGGGAGGCGATCCGCGAACGCGACGTGACGATCGAGGGGACCGACTTCCTCTCGCTCGTCGAGCAGGGGGCGCGCGTCGACTCGCTTCTGGACCGCGAGCTGGCCGACGAGTACGACGACGCGATGGCGCGCGCCCGCGAGCACCTCGCCGACGCGCTCCGGCTGAAGCCGGAGGAGGCAGAGCTGTCCGACCGGATCTTCGGCGACGACCCGTCGTTTCCGGTCGACCACGACGAGACCGCCGTCTCTCGGCTTCAAACCGAGCTTTCGGCCGCGCGCGACAGGCGGGCAACCCGACTGAAGTCGGAGCTCGCCGCCGATCTCGGCGAGCTTCGCGAGCCCGTCGAAGCGCTCGTCGGCGACGCGCTCGAACTCGACGTGGAACTGTCGATCGCGCGGTTCGCCCGCGACTTCGACTGCGTCATGCCCGAGGTGGTCGGGCCGAGTGAAGGCGGTGAGCCGGCTGCCGCGGACGGCGAGGAGATGGGCTTCCGCATCGAAGGCGGACGCTCGCCCCTCCTCGACGTCGAGTTCGCCGAGGTCGAGCCGATCGACTACGCCGTCTCGGGGGCGACGCTTCTCTCCGGCGTCAACTCCGGCGGAAAGACCTCCACGCTCGATCTGGTCGCCTTGGTCGTCGTCCTCGCGCAGATGGGACTGCCCGTTCCCGCGGCGTCTGCCAGCGTCGAGCGCTTCGAGGAGATTCACTACTACGCCAAATCGCAGGGAACCCTCGACGCCGGCGCGTTCGAGGCGACCCTCCGGGACTTCGGCGACCTCGTCGAGGGCGCGGACGGTCGGCTCGTCTTGGTCGACGAGCTGGAGTCGATCACGGAGCCCGGTGCGTCCGCGAAGATCATCGCCGGCATTCTGGAGGCGCTCGACGGGCAGAACGCGACCGCGGTGTTCGTCTCGCACCTCGCCCGCGAGATCTGCGACGCGGCCGACTTCGACGTCGCCGTCGACGGGATCGAGGCCGAGGGACTCGTCGAGGGCGAACTCCGGGTGAACCGCTCGCCGCGGAAGGGGCACCTCGCGCGGTCGACGCCGGAACTCATCGTCGAGAAACTCGCAGCGGACCGCGACACCGACTTCTACGGGGAGCTGCTGGAGAAGTTCTGAGCGGGGTCGTCCCGGGCTCGGCTGGTCGTTCGGGCTCAGTCGTCGCCGAGTTCCGCCGTGACCGTGATCTCGACGTCGAGCGGCGCGGGGAGCCGGGACACCTCGACGCAGGTTCTCGCCGGATACGGCTCCGAGAGGAACGACCGGTACGCCTCGTTCACCGCGTCGTAGTCGTCCATGTCGGTGAGGTATACCGTCGCGGTGACGATCGAATCGGTCGACGTACCGGCCGCCTCCAGTATCGCGGCGACGTTCGCGAGGGTCTGTGTCGTCTGTTCGGCCACCGACTCTGGCGCCTCGCCCGTGTCGGGATTCACGCCCGTCTTCCCCGAAACGTGGACCGTGTCACCGGAGACGATCCCCTGCGAGTACGGGCCGAGCGCCTCCGGCACGTCGTCTGTCGTGATCTCTCGCATCGCTCGGACTGACGACGCGTCCGCACATCAAGATGCGGGTCGCAGAGGGAGATTCGAGCGGAACTCCGTTCTTGTCACGGGGATCGCTCGGGATTCCCCCGGAAGTGTGTCGGCCGCACTCCGGAACATTCGGTCTTCGCCTATAGCAACGGCAACAGGACCGCCCGCGCCAGCCCGAGGAAGACGAAGAAGCCCAGCACGTCAGTCGCCGTGGTGATGAAGATCGTCGCGGAGGTCGCGGGGTCGTACCCGAGTCGGTCGAGTACCAGCGGCGTGAGCGCGCCGAAGAACCCGGCGATGACGAGGTTCGCGACCATCGAGATCCCGATAACTGCGCCGAGGAAGAACGCGAACTCGCCGTACGAGAACGCGGTTGCGATGGCCGCCACGAGCGCTCCGGTGATGACCCCGTTCGCCGCCCCGGCGATGACCTCGTTCGCGATGACGCGCTTGCCGGTCGAAAGCGACACCTGCCCGAGCGAGATACCGCGGACGGTGACCGCCATCGACTGTGTCCCCGCGTTCCCTCCCATTCCGGCGACGACGGGCATGTACGCGGCGAGGATCGCGATCTGGGTGATCGTCGCCTCGAAGAGCCCGACGACTGCGGCGGCCATGAACGCGGTCCCGAGGTTGAGAATGAGCCACTTATACCGTCGCTGGACTTTCACCAGGGGACCGTCGAGGACGCTTTCCTCTTCGGCGACGCCCGTGAACTCGTACAGCGTCTCCCCGGCGGCCTCGCCGATCAGTCGGAGGAGGTCGCTCGCGTAAATCACGCCGAGAATGTCATCCTCCTCGTCGAGCACCGCGACAGTTCGCTCGCTGTTCTCCCGGAACACCGCCAGCACGTCCTCGTCTTCGCTGTCGTACCGAACGGACGGCGTCTCCTGTACGTAGTCGGTGACCGCGTCCGTCTTCGGATCGGCAGTCGAGAGCGCCGCCCCGGGGAGCTCTCCGAGGAGTCTGTCGTCCTCGGTGACGAAGATCGTCGGTATCCGGTCGGTCCGCTCCCTGAAGCGCCGGACGCGTTCCGTCACCGCCTCGAACGATCGGTCGGCGTCGACGGTGACGTAATCGAGGTTCATCACACCGGCCGCGCTCTCGGGATCGAACGACAGGAGGAAGTCGACCTTCTCGCGTCGAGCGGCATCGAGCGTCGCGAGCAGCGTCTCGCGGGTCTCCTCGTCGACGTATCCGAGCACATCTGTGATCTCGTCGGGGTCGAGCCGGTCGAGGAACGCCTCCAGTTCCGTGCGACTCATGTCGCTCGCGACAGCGGCTCTCACGTCGGGCGTGAGCGCGAAGAAGGTATCACGCCACTCCCGCTCCGGGAGCGACGTGAACACGTCTCCCGGCCGCTCCGACATGGCGATCGCCTCCCGTGTCGATTCCGTCTGCTGCTCCATACACGGAGGGTGTAGGGCGACCACTAAACAACAGCGACATCGGAACCGTTCTGTGAACCGCTTTCGACCGGCGTCGTCTCAGTCGTCACCGGCCGCCTTCGCCGGCTTTCGCCGGTCGTCGCGCGGCCCCTCCAACTCGACTCCGGGAAGCAGGTCTCGGAGATACCGCCCCGTGTGCGAGTCGTCGTTTCGAGCGATCTCCTCCGGGGTCCCGCTCGCGACGAGCTCGCCGCCGCCCTCGCCGCCCTCCGGCCCGAGGTCGATGACGTGGTCGGCGTTTTTCACCAGATCCAGCTCGTGCTCGATGACGACGACCGCGTTCCCCCCGTCGACGAGCCGGTGGAGCACGTCGATCAGCTTGCGCTCGTCCTCCTTGTGAAGCCCCGTCGTCGGCTCGTCCAGCAGGTAGAGCGTGTCGCCGGTCGCCTTCTTTCCGAGCTCCTCGGCGAGCTTCACGCGCTGGGCCTCACCTCCCGAAAGGGTGGTGGAGGGCTGGCCGAGCTCCATGTAGCCGAGCCCGACGTCTTTCAAGAGCTTCAGCCGACGCTGGAGTCCCTGATGACTCTTGAAGAAGTCGTACGCCTCGTCGACGCTCATGTCGAGCACGTCGGCGATGGTCGCGCCCTTGTACTCCACGTCGAGCGTCTCGTCGTTGTAGCGCGCGCCGCCGCACTGCTCGCAGGGTACGTACACGTCCGAGAGGAAGTTCATCTCGATTTTGACGGTGCCCTGCCCCCCGCACTCCTCACAGCGACCCCCTTTCACGTTAAAAGAGAAGCGGCCCTTCTCGTAGCCCCGCCGCTTCGAGAGCTTGGTCTCGGCGAACAGCTCGCGGACGTAATCGAACACGTCCGTGTACGTCGCGGGGTTCGAGCGGGGCGTCCGCCCGATCGGCGACTGGTCGATGAGCCGCACCGTTTCTATCTCCGACATCCCGTCGATCGCGTCGTGCTCTCCGGGGTCGACGGAGGTGTTGTCGTTCATCTCGCGCACGAGTCCTTTATAAAGAATGTCGTGGATCAGCGTCGACTTCCCGGAGCCGGAGACGCCGGTGACGGCCGTGAGCGTGCCGAGCGGAACCGGCACGTCGAGGTCTTTGAGGTTGTGCTGGCGAGCGCCCCGCACCGCGAGTTCGCCGTCGGGCTCACGGCGCTCCTCGGGCACCGGGATCTCCTTGCGCCCCGAGAGGTAGTCGGCCGTGATCGAGTCGTCCGCGGCGACGATGTCGTCGAACTCGCCCTCCGCGACGACCTCGCCGCCGCGCTTGCCGGGGCCGGGGCCCATGTCGATCACGTGGTCGGCGCGCCGCATCGTCTCCTCGTCGTGCTCGACGACGACGAGCGTGTTGCCCAGGTCGCGGAGCCCGGTGAGCGTGTCGAGCAGGCGGTCGTTGTCGCGCTGGTGCAGTCCGATGGACGGCTCGTCGAGGACGTAGAGGACGCCGACGAGCCCCGAGCCGACCTGCGTCGCGAGCCGAATCCGCTGGCTCTCGCCGCCGGAGAGCGTCGAGGCCTCCCGGTCGAGCGTGATGTAGTCCAAGCCGACCTCCTCCATGAAGCCGAGTCGGGCGCGGATCTCTTTTAAAATCTCCTCGGCGATCTTCGTGTCGCGCTCGCCGAGCCGTTCCTCCATCCCCTCGAAGTGACGCCGCGCGTCGCTGATCGACAGCCGGTTCACTTCGGTGATCGGGGTGTCGTCGACCAGCACGTGCCGGGACTGCTCCTTGAGACGAGTTCCCTCGCACTCGGGACACGTCGTCACGGCCATGTACTCCTCGATGTGTTCGCGGGTCGACTGCGAGTCGGTCTCGACGTGGCGGCGTTCGAGGTTGGGGATGACGCCCTCGAAGCGCTTCTCTTTGCGGCGGGTGCCGTTCTTCGTCTGTCGCGTGAACACGACCTGTCGGTCGGTGCCGTAGAGGAACTGCCGCTGGACGTCCGTCTCGAGCTCGTTCCACGGCGTGTCGACCGAGACGCCGAAGTGTTCGGCGACGTTGTCGATCCGCGTCCGGTAGTACGAGCGGTTGTACGACCACGCCTCGAAGACGTGTTTCAGCGGCTTCGTCGGGTCCTCGATCACGAGGTCCTCGTCGACCTCCTTCGTCGAGCCGATCCCCTCACACTCCGGGCAGGCCCCGTACGGGCTGTTAAAGGAGAACGACCGGGTTTCGATGGCGGAAAAGTGGAAGTCGGAGTTGGGGTTGCCGAGCTCCTCGGAGAACTCGACGACGAGCCGGTCATCGGCCTCGGCGTCCGCCGCCAGCGATCCCGTCGAGCGGGTGTTCGAGGCGAACGGCACGTCGGTCGGCGGATCCGGGACGATCAGCTTGAGGGCGCCGCCGGCCTCCTCCAGTGCGGTCTCGACGGAGTCCGTGATCCGCGAGCGGGCGTCGGGCGACACCTGCACGCGGTCGACGATCACGTCGATCGTGTGGTCGTAGTTCTGGTCGAGGTCGGGGTCGTCCAAGGTCAGGTCCGTCGGCTCGCCGTCGACCTCGACGCGGGCGTACCCGTCGGCGACGAGCTCCTCGAAGAGATCTTCGAACGCACCTTTCTGGTCGCGGACGACCGGCGCGGCGATCTTCGCGCGGGTCCCCTCCGGGAGTTCGAGGATCTGGGCCACCATGTCCTGTGCGGACTGCTCGCCGACCTCTTCGCCGGTGATCGGATCGTACTGGGTGCCGATCCGGGCGTATAGCAGCCGGAGGTAGTCGTGCAGTTCGGTGACGGTCCCCACAGTTGAGCGGGGGTTGTTCGCGGCGTTCTTCTGGTCGATGGAGATGGCGGGCGAGAGCCCCTCGACGGCCTCGACCTGCGGCTTGTCCATCTGCCCGAGGAAGTTGCGGGCGTACGCCGACAGCGACTCGATGTACCGGCGCTGTCCCTCGGCGTAGACGGTGTCGAACGCGAGCGACGACTTCCCCGACCCGGAGAGCCCGGTCACGACGGTGAACTCCTCGCGCGGGATCCGGACGTCGAGGTCCTTGAGGTTGTGCTCCTCGGCGCCGCGGACCTCGATGTAGTCCTTACTCATTTCATCTATATACTGCGCCCGCGCGCGGGAATACCCGTCGGTCTCGGCCGCCTCTTTTCAGTGGTTGCGGGCCTCATAAGGGGTCTATCGACGAGATGCGAGGAGCGCGGTGCCGCTCAGCGCCCGACGAACTCCGCCGGCGGCGAAAGGTTCCGCCGCCCGCCGAAGGTGACGAGGAAGAGCACGCCGATGCCGACGCCGTACGCCGCCATCAGCGGAAGCGTCGCGAGGAACATCGTGATCACGTCCGCGGGGGTGAACACCGCCGCGAACAGCATGATTCCGACGGTGACCTCGCGCCAGCGACCGCGGAAGGCGTCGTACGGGACGCCCGCTTTGTTCAGCAGGACCATCGCCACCGGGATATCGGCGAGGAAGCCGATCCCGATCGTGGTGTAGATGACGAGCCAGAAGAAGTCGCTCACCTGGTAGGTGATGATCATGTTCGCCAGCTCGGCGTCGGTGACGAGCCAGCCGATGATCCCCGGTGCGATGTACGCGTATCCCAGTGCGAAGCCGCCGAGCAGGCCGGCAAGCAGCGCGCCAGCCCAGAGGTACACCTGATAGATCCGGCCCGCGACGAAGCCGCGCTCGCGGAGCGCCGGCCACGCGTAGTACAGCAGGAACGGGAACACCGCGATGATGCCGAGCAACACCGAGAACTTCACCATGAAGATCAGCGCCTCGACCGGGTGGAGCGTGATGATGTTGATCCCGCCGCCGACCGCCTCGGGGACGCGCCGTTCGAGGTCGTTCCGGACCGTCGCGAGCCCGCCGAGGTACAGCCACGTGAACGCGAGCGCCATCACGCCGCCGAAGACGGCGACGAGTCGGAACGAGCGCGACCGCAGCGAGTCGAAGATGAACTTGAGATCCTTGTAGTAGCCGCCGATGTCGTCTTCGGCGTCCTCGCCCTCGCCGTCGGTGAGCTCGGAGAGGAACGTCGAGCTCGCCCGCGAGCTGCGGTCCTGCATCGCTCCCATAAGGCCGCCTTGCCCGCCGGTGTCCCCCCCGCTCGTGGCGTTGCCTCCCTCGCCGTCCCCCGCGTCTGCCTCCTCGCCCTCGCCGCCTCCGTCTTCGCCATCGACTCCGTCGTTCACGGCGTCGAACCGGTCGAGGATCGCCTGTGCCTTCTCAGGATCGTCGTCGTCGATCGCGGCCTGCGCGAGCGCGAGCGACTCCGGTTCCTCCATCTCCGCGAAGGCGGCGTCGGGGGCGGCGCGGACTCCCGCTGCATCGAGTTCGCCAACGTCGATGGCGGCCGGATCGCCGTACTGGTACCCCGCGCTTGTCGTGTCGAGGTCGGTGTAAACGGCCCACAGCACGGCGACGAGCGTGAACGCGAGACCCCACGCGACGGCGTAGATCGCGGCGGCCGTGAGCGGGTCGACGCCGAGCCCCGCGCCCGGTTCGAGGAACCGCCAGTCGCTTCCGACCCACCGAAGCAGGTCGTTGACGCCGGTTCGACCGCCGTACTCGTAGAAGGCGTACACGAGGCCGGCACCGAGCACGGCGGCCCCGCCGACGACGTTCCAGTGATTCAGCGCGGCGGCAGGGACGTCGATGCGGTCGGAGCTGCGTTGGGCCGTCACGACGAGCTTCGCGAGGTAGAGACTGAACCCGTACAGCGCGATGAGCGGGAACGCCCACATCAGCTGCGTGAACGGGTCCGGCGGCGAGAACAGCGCGCCGAAGACGAAGATCGCGACGACCGCGTAGCGCCACTTGTCGCGGAACGTCTCGTACTGGACGATCCCGGAGTACGAGAGACCGGTGACCAGAAGCGGCATCTGCCCGGCCAGTCCGAAGGACAGCGAGAGGAAGACGATGAACTCCGTCCACATCACGATCCCGTAGGTGGGCTGGATGCCGGCCTCGAGGCCGAATCCGGCCAGGAAGGAGAACATGATCGGGAAGAAAGCGAAGACGCCGTAGGCGACGCCGACCGTGAAGAGCACGGCTCCGAGGAGGAATATCGCGGCGAGCTTCCAGCGCGGGACGGGCGACTGCGGCCACGCGCCGCGGGCGCGGAGCTCGTCGCGGGCGACGTAGATGAACGGCGGGATCGCGACTATCGCGCCGATTATCAGTCCGATCTTCGCTTGGAGCAGGATCACCTCGAACGGCGTCGTCGCGATGACGTCGGCTTCTGCGGCCACCGCGGGGCTCATGTTCGCCTCGGTGACTCTTCTGAGAGCGTCCCAGACGTACACGCGAAGCGCCCAGAACGTCGCGAGAAAGCCCAGCAGGAAGACGATAAACACCTTCTGGAGGTCCTTCTGGACCGACCGAAGGAACGCCTTCGCCGACTCACGTCCCTCTGCGAGGGACTCCTGGGTATCCTCGTCGAGGGCACTCGCCATACGGAGTCCGAAGTCCGTCGTTGTTATCAACCTTTTCGGATGACGATGGGCACGCCTCGGGTGTGACGGGAGCGGTGGGGGTAGCTGTTGACAGGTCATTGACACTTGACGACGTGTCGGCGGCGGAACCGTGACTGTCAGTAGAACCGCGGCTGTCGGCGGGCTATCGGGGATATCCGGGGTATCGGCGGGCCGCCGGTCGGCAGTCGCGCTCGCGTCTATCCGAAAAGGCCTATAATCTCCCGGTTGCGTAGTTGACCTGAATGGACGACTCGGACCGGTCGCGTGACGAGCCCTCGGACCCGGCCGACGATCCGGTCGACGAGGTCGACAGCGACGGTGCCGACTCCGCTGACGCTGACTCCGTCGATACCGAATCTGTCGAGAGCGAGGTGACTTCGGAGGTAACACCTGAGGTTACCACCGGAACCACCGCTAACGACGGTGAGGTTCCTGATCCGAGCGACGCAGCTGCTGAAGGAACGGACGATGCGGACGCAGACAGGGAGAACAGCGAGGGAGACGATGACGGCTCGACGGAGGGGGATGACGGCTCGACGGAGGGGGACGATGACGCCGACGACGTCGAGAGCCTCGGCGACGGGGGGGCCCCCGCAACAGTCGACGACGCCTCCGCGACGGTCGACGATGACGAGTCGTTCGCGGGCATAGAGGGTCCGGAGACGGACGAGGAGATGCCGCTGGCGGCGCACATCGAGGAGATGATGCGTCGACTCGCCGTCGTCTTCCTCCTCGGCGGCCTCGCGACGCTCGTCGTCGTGACGGAGTCGACGGCGCTCATCAACTACTTCTGGGACTACCACATCCCCGCGCCGACCGAGAACCGCCCGCGGCTGTACGGTCCCCTCGAACTCCCGCTCACGCGGCTGAAGGTCGCTGGCATTGCAGGCGTCATCGTCGGTCTTCCGGCGTTCGTCTACCAGACCTATCGGTTCATGAAGCCCGGACTGTACGACCACGAGCGTCGCTACTACCTCGCGGCGGTGCCGACGAGCCTCGTGTTGGGTACGATCGGGGCCGCGTTCGCGCACTTCCTCGTGTTGCCCGCGATCTTCTCGTATTTCACCACGTACACCGCCGACGCCGCGACGATCGCCTTCGGACTCGCGGAGACGTTCAACCTGATCGTCATCATGCTCGCGTTCATGGCGATCGTCTTCCAGATCCCGCTTTTCATCATGCTCGCGATCATGATGAACCTCGTTACCCGCCGGTGGCTGGAAGACAAGCGGCTGATCTTCTGGGGTGCGTTCCTCGGAATCGCCTTCCTCTTCAGTCCGGACCCGACCGGGATGGCTCCGATCATCGTGACGCTCACGATGATCGTCCTCTTCGAGGGGACGCTCGCGATCCTGCGCTGGACCGGGAACTAGATCGCGGCTCTGGTTTTTATTATCAGATTATGGCCTCAGTGACGGCCTCCAAGTCTCCGGCTGCTCGTTTATAAACCATCGATAGCGGACCGACGGTGAACACTTCCAAAGCCCCAGTCGCTCGCTTATAAGCGGTCTCCGACAGAGCGACGATGAACATTTCCAAAGCCCCAGCCGCGACGACTCGCGTGACTCGCTGCGGTCCTCAGTCGTTCGCTCCGCTCACTCGCTGCGGTGCTTGCTACGCCGAGCTTCGTCCTCGCGGTTGCCCCTTTGAGTCCCACCCGCACCGCAACCGCACCCCTCACCTCCCCAGCCTCGCGGCTCCCTCCGGTCGCCGCGTCCCTCGTGCGGGCTGCTCGCGCCCGCGGGGCGCTCGCAGGCGCACGCCACCGCATATCTTCTTATAAACAAGTCGCGGTCCAACCGGTTCCCGTTCCCCTCTCACTCCCCGCCGAGCAGCTCGACGAGCAGCGCGTTCTGCGCGTGCATCCGGTTTTCGGCTTGGTCCCAGACGAGGGAACGATCGGATTCGAGCACGTCGTCCGTGACCTCCTCGCCGCGGTGTGCGGGCAGGCAGTGCATCACCTTCGCGTCGGTCCCCGCCAGCAGGTCGGCGTTCAGCTGGAAGCCGTCGAAGGCGGCGAGCTTCTCGTGGCGCTCGTCCTCCTGTCCCATCGAGATCCACACGTCGGTGTACACGACGTCGGCCCCGTCGATCGCGGCCTCGGGGTCCGTCGTCGGCTCGACGTCCGCGCCGAACGCGGCGGCCCGCTCGAACACGTCCGCGTCCATCCCGTACTCGGCGGGGGTGGCGACCGACACGTCGATCCCGGCCATCGCCGCGCCGACGACGAACGACTGCCCGACGTTGTTGCCGTCGCCGACCCAGGCGACCGTGGCGTCCTCGCCGACCGTCTCCCGGATGGTCAGGAGGTCGGCGAGCGTCTGACAGGGGTGCGCCTCGTCGGTGAGCCCGTTGATCACGGGGCAGTCGGCGTACTCGGCGAGCACCTCGACGTCCTCGTGGTCGAACAGTCGCGCCATCACCCCGTCGACGTACCGTCCGAGCACGCGAGCGGTGTCGCGAAGCGGCTCGCCGTGCCCGAGTTGGATGTCGTCCGGGCCGAGGAACATCGCGTGGCCGCCGAGCCGGGTCATGCCCGTCTCGAAGGAGACGCGGGTTCGCGTCGAGGGCTTCTCGAAGATCATCCCGAGCGTCGCGTCCGCGAGGCGGGGATCGGTCTCCCCGGCCTTCATCGCGGCGGCGCGATTGAGCAGGGCGTCCAGTTCGGCGGGCGTCACGTCGTCGATGTCGAGGAAGTCGTCGGTAGCGAGTGGCATTGGGTTGGTGTGGCGAGAGTGCTGCGTGACAGCGGTACGGTCAGTCGTCGGTGGCGAGACGCGTTCGTTCAAAAGGAAGCGGCGCCGCGGCGGGAGCCGCGACGCCTAGGGTCGGTCCCGGCAGACGTCGCTCAACACCGCCGTCGCGCGGTCGAGGTCCGACAGCGGAAGCCGCTCGTCGGGCGCGTGGTCCAGGTCCGAGTTACCGGGGCCGTAGGTGACCATCGGACAGTCCCACGCGGCCGCGAAGAGGTTCATGTCGCTGGTCCCCGTCTTGCGGATAAGCCGCACGTCGCCGCCGGCGTTCCGGATCGCGACGCGAAACGCCCGCGCCAGGTCGGTCCGGGGGCTCTCCATCACCGGCGGGATCGGCTCTTTCCAGTGGACCGAGCCGGTCGTCATCTGCGCCTCGGCGAGTTCGTGGATCTCGTCGACGGTGCGGTTCGGCGGGACGCGCAGCTGCACGTCCATCGTCGCCTCGACGGCCAACCCGTCCTCGGTGAGCCCGCCGTTAACGGAGACGGGCTTCGTCGTCACCTGCTCGAACACCGGCGTGTCCGGGTCGGCGGGGTCGAACGTCTCCTCCACGTCGTGCCACCAGTTGATCGCGTGCTGGATGGCGTTCGGCTCGGGTCGCGACGTGTGCCCGGACTCGCTGGTGTTCACGTACGTCCCGGCGAGGAACCCGCGGTAGCCGAGCGTGATCCCGTCCCAGCCGGAGGGCTCGCCGTTCACGACCGCGCCGGGCGCGTCGCGGTCCTCGACGAGGAAGCGCGCGCCCCGCGAGTTCGTCTCCTCGCCGGCGACGCCGACGAACGAGACGCCGGTCGTCACCGCCGCGACCGCCATGGCGACGAGGGGGCCGGTGGCGTCCACCGAGCCGCGCCCCCAGAGCACGGGTTCGCCGGGCTCGCCGACCTCGTCGTCCTCGGCCGCCGGCTTGACCTCCACCGGGATGTCGCCCGGCACCGTGTCGACGTGCGAGGTGAGGAGGACGGCGTCGTTCGCGGGGGCGCGAACGTTGCCGACCTCGTCGATCCACGCCTCGCGGCCGTTGGCCTCGAAGAAGTCGACGAGGCGCTTCGCGGCCTGCTCCTCCTCGCCCGACGGGGAGGGGATGGACACCATGTCGTACAGCAGCTTCCGGGCCGGGGTGTCGCAGGCCTCGGGGTAGCCGCCGCCGGCGACGACGTCGGTGCCGGTCGCGGACGAATCGCCGACCGCGGATTCGTCCGCCTCGCGCTCCTTCCCGGTCGACATCATCCCATCACCTCTTCGATGGCGTCGACGACCGCGTCCGCGTGCTCGCGCTCGATCGTCAGCGGCGGCAGCAGGCGCAACACGGTCCGACCCGCGGGCAGCGCGAGGATCTGATGGTTGATCGCCAGATCGCGCAGCAGGCGGTTCGAGCCGCGCTTCACCTCGATGCCGATCATCAGCCCGTCGCCGCGAACGTCGCGGATATCGTCGCCGAGGCGTTCCTCTATCTGTTCGCGGAGGTACGCGCCGACCTCGGCCGCGTGCTCGGAGAGCCCCTCGCGTTCGATGACGTCGAGGGTCGCTCCGGCGGCCGCGGAGACGACGGGGCCGCCCGAGAACGTCGAGCCGTGGTTCCCGCAGTCCTCGGCGATCCAGTCGCGACACAGCGTCGCGCCGATCGGGAGCCCGCTACCGAGCCCCTTCGCGGTCGTCAGGACGTCCGGAACGACGCCGTGCTTCTCGGCCGCCCACAGCGATCCGGTGCGGCCGAGGCCGGTCTGGATCTCGTCCAAGACCATCGCGGCCCCGGACTCCGCCGTCGCCTCGCGGACCGCCTGCAGGTACTCGGTGGAGGCGGGGTTGATCCCGCCCTCGCCCTGCAGCGGCTCGAGGATTACGGCGGCCGTGTCCTCGTCTACCGCCTCGCGCATGGCCTCGACGTCGCCGTACTCGACGAACTCGACGCCGCCGGCGAGCGGCTCGAACCCCTGCTTGTACTGCTGTTTCCAGGTGGTCGCGAGCGCGCCCATCGTCCGGCCGTGGAACCCCTGTGTCGTCGCGACTATCTTCTCGCGTCCCGTCGCGTGGCGAGCGAACTTCAGGGCGGCCTCGTTGGCCTCGGTCCCGGAGTTACAGAGCCAGACGTTGTCGATATCGCTCGGCCCGGCCTCGGCCAACTGCTCGTACAGCGCCGTCCGCGCCGCGTGCGGGTACGACGCCTGCACGTACATGAGCTCCTCCAGCTGGCTCGTCGCGGCGTCGACGACTTCGGGGTGGCAGTGACCCACCGGGGTGCACGCGTAGCTCGCGCCGAAGTCGAGGTACTCGGTCCCGTTCGCGTCGGTGACGTGGACGCCGTCGCCCGAGGCGATCTCGATCGGCTTCTCCGAGAAGACGAAACCGCTCACGCGAGATCACCTTCATTTTCGACCCGTTCTGCGACCGCGGAGCGCTCGATCGTCGTCCCCGCGCCGCCGAGCGCGGCGATAATGGGGTCGTTGACGTTTGCGTCCGCGACGACGACCCGCCCGGAGCCGCCCGAGAGCGCCTCCGTCGCGGCCATCACCTTCTTGCCCATGAACCCCTCGGCGGCGGCTTCGACCGCCGCGAGTTCCTCGGGCGTCGCCGCCGACTCGATCAGCGTGTCGGGGTCCTCGGGGTCCGCGTACACGCCGGCCACGTCCGTCAACAGGACGAGGTCGGCGTCCAGCGCGCCCGCGACCGCGGCGGCCGCCCGGTCCGCGTCGGTGTTGACGGGCGTGACGCCGCCGTCGCTCTCTTTCCCCTCCATCGGGGGCGAGACGACGGGGGTGTATCCGTCCGCGAGCAGCCCGGCCAGCAGGTCGGCGTTCACCGACTCGATCCGACCGGAGTGCTCGCCGCGCCTGATCTTCTTCTTGCCGTCCTCGACCACGCGGACCGCCGACTTGCGCGGGCCCGAGAGGAGCCCGCCGTCGACGCCGGAGAGGCCGACCGCGTCGACGCCCGCCTCGCGGAACAGCGCCGTCAGCTCGGTGTTGAGCTTCCCGGCCATCGCCATCGTGAACGCCTCCATCGTCTCCGCGTCGGTGAACCGACCGGTGACGCCGGAGGCGGACTCGACGTACTCGGGCTCCATCCCGAGTCGCTCGATGACCTCGTCGACGACCGTGGAGCCGCCGTGGACGACGACGACCTCGCGACCGTTCGCGGCGAGGTGGGCGACGTCGCCGACCGCGCCGGCCGGGTCGACCGCCTTCGCGCCGCCGATCTTGACGACGACGGGCGGCTCGTCGGCGTCGCCTCCGCCGGTGCCGGACCGCTCTCCCGTCATGGCGATCCCACGGGATGGAGTCCCTGAAATTCGAGGCCCGCCGTCTCGGGCAGCCCGAGGGCGACGTTCGTCGCGTGGACGGCCTGTCCGGCGGAGCCTTTCATCATGTTGTCTATCGCGGAGAAGACGACGACCCGCCGGTTTCCGGGATCGAGCTCGAAGCCGACCTCGCCGTAGTTCGTCCCGGCGACCGCCTTCGGCTCGGGGTAGCGGTAGACGCCGCCCCCGCCGGAGACGATCCGCATGAACGGCTCGTCGGCGTACGCGCCGCGGTACGCCTTCCACAGGTCCGCCTTCGAGACGGGCTCGTCGGGGAAGACGTGACAGGTCGCGCTCGCGCCGCGGACCATCTCGACCGCGTGGACCGTGAAGGAGACGTCGAGCCCGAGGTACGCCTCGATCTCCGCCTCGTGGCGGTGACCGGTGGGCGCGTACGGGCGCACGACGCCGGAGCGTTCCGGGTGCGAGGAGGCCGCGCCGCCGCCGGCGCCGCCCTCCGAGGAGCCGACCTTCACGTCGACGACGACTTCGCCGGTGTCGGGGCCGAGCGCGCCCGCGTCGACGAGGGGTTTGAGTCCCAGCATCGTCGCGGTCGCGTTACAGCCGCCGCCGGCGATCAGGTCGGCGCCGGGAAGGTTCTCGCGGTTGATCTCGGGGAGCGCGTACTCCGCGCGCTCCAGGTACTCGGGCGACGTGTGGCCGTCGTACCACTCGTCGTACAGCTCGGCCTCCGGAAGCCGGAAGTCGGCCGAGAGGTCGACGACCGTGTCGGCCGCCTCGAAGTACTCGTCGACCTGCCCCATCGAGACGCCGTGCGGCGTCGCCGAGAAGAGCACGTCGACGGATTCCAACTCGTCTGGGTCCGAGAAGCGCAGGTCGAGCCCGCGCAGGTTCGGGTGCGAGCGACCGACGGTCATGTTGTCGGCCGATCGCGACGTGGCCTGCACGACCTCGAAGTCGGGATGACCGGCGAGGATCCGCAACAGCTCGCCGCCGGTGAACCCGGTGCCGCCGACGACGCTGGCGGTGTAGGTCTCGTCAGTCGCCGTGTCGGCCGCGTCGTCGTCCGTCATACGTGCGCCTCCGTGATGTCGTCGTCCGCGGCGTTACCGACGCGCTCGGCTTTCGCCTCCAGCCAGTCGACGACTTTCGCGGGGACGTCGACGTCGCTCGCGGCGTCGAGCGCCTTGAACTCGACCGTGTGGTTCACCTCGTGGACGGTGTACTCGCCCGAGCCCTCGCCGCCGACCTCCATCAGGTCGACGCCGAGGAGCCCGCCACCGACCGCGTCGCTCGCGCGTTCGACCAGTTCGAGCGCGCGGTCGTCGAGGTCGAACGACTTCGTCTCGCCGCCCTTCGCGGCGTTGGTGAGCCAGTGGTCGGACGACCGGGTCATCGCGGCGATCGGCTCGCCGTCGACTGCCAGCGCGCGGATGTCGCGACCGGGCTTGTCGACGAACTCCTGAATGTAGAACACCTTGTGCTCGTAGTGGCCGAGCGTCTCCTTGTGCTCTAAGATCGCCTCGGCGGCGTTCCGCGAGTCGATCTTCGCCATCAGGCGGCCCCAGGACCCGACGACGGGCTTGAGCACGCAGGGGTAGCCGAACGATTCGATCGACTCCATCGCGGCCTCCTTCGTGAACGTCACCTCCGTCGCCGGGGTCGGCACGTCAGCCCGCGCGAGCGCGAGCGAGTTCTTCGCTTTGTCGGCGCAGATATCGCCCGTCTCCGGGGAGTTCACGACGGGGACGCCGTAGCTGCCGAGGAACTGCGTCGCGTACAGCGACCGGCTCGTCGACAGACAGCGATCGACGACGATATCGAGGTCGGCGACGTTCGCCGTCGTCGATTCGAGCCCGAACCGCTCCTTGCGGACGTCGATCTTCTCGACCTCGTGGCCGCGTTCGCGCAGCTCGCCGAGCAGCAGCTTCTCGTCTTTCCGGATCCGCGAGTAGAGGATCCCTATTCGCATGTCGACCACTCGCGTGTCGCGGCCGTGGCGGTTGTCGCCATCTACTCGCCCCAGTCCTCCTCGAGTTCGGGGGCCTCCTCTAACACGACGGGGTCAAGCGAGATGACCTCCAGCTCGGTCCCGGTGACCGGGCTGTCGATGATCTCGCCGACTTCGACGTCGGCCGGAAGCTCGATCTCTTCGCCCGTGATCGGATCCTCTGCCAGCACCGGGTCGGTGTCACTCGTCATCGTGATCGATACTCCACGGTGAATGGGTATAAAGCCTTCGAACTTGTAATATAGTTTACAATACATAAACCGGTCGCTAACGGAACTGAATCGCCCTCGAAACGGCCGTGTGAAATCCGATATCAGATTTCAGTAGTAAGTTTGTCCCCTCGCAGGGACGGCGGCTCGGTCGGCGGTCGTGGACCGGCCGACCACGTCGTCGGTCGTCGGGCGCGCGGGGCAGGCGCTCCCGCCGTCGGTCGTCGGGTAGGGGGGACCCCCGCCGCTGCGACGTCACACATACGAGGCCACCTCCGCGTCGAGCCGTTCGGCCGCCGCGGCGAGCGACTCGCGACGCGCGGCGAGCGTTTCGGCGTCGGCCTCGATGTCCGCCTCGGCGGTCGCGAGTTCGTCGGCGACCGCCTCGGGAGCGGGCCCCCCGGCGGAGTCGCGGCTCGCGACGCTCGCTGCGGGGTCGAGCGCGGCCTCCACGTCCTCGCGGCTCACGTGTGTCGACAGGGGCTCGTCGGTCACCTTTCGAGTGGCCTCGTCAACTTTTGCGGCCGCCGCGGCGGGCGTGTCGTCGTCGGAAACGGTCTCCGCGGCCGCCGCGACGATCTCGTGGGCGGTCCGGAACGGGAGCCCGCCCATCGCGAGCAGGTCGGCGACTCCCGTCGCGGTCGAGAAGCCGTCGCCCGCGGCGTCCGCGAGCGTCGCCCCGTTCCACTCGGCGGTCGCGACCGCGCCGGCGGCGATCTCGGTCGCTTCCCGCACGTCGTCCGCGATCTCGAACACGCCCGCGTGGGCGCGCTGGAGGTCGCGGTTGTACGCGCGGGGGAGCCCTTTGAGGAGGCTCAGCGTCCCCGTGGCTTCACCGATCGCGTCACCGGCGACGCCGCGAGTCAGCTCCAGCGTGTCCGGGTTCTTCTTCTGGGGCATGATCGAGGAGGTCGACGAGTACGCGTCGGACAGCTCGATGAATCCCTTGTTCGAGAAGACGATACAGTCCTCGGCGAGCCCGGACAGCGCCGTCGCGAGCGTCGCGCACGCGGTCGACCCCTCCGCGAGGAAGTCGCGCGCGGACGAGGCGTCCATCGAGTTGCGGACGGTCCCGTCGAAGCCGAGCAGCTCGGCGGTGCGGTCGCGGTCGATATCGAACGGCGTCCCCGCGAACGCGGCCGCGCCGAGCGGCGACCGGTTGACACGCTCGTACGCGTCGAGCAGTCGGGCGGTGTCGCGCGCGATTCCGCCCTCGTACGACAGCAGGTAGTGCGCGACCGTCGTCGGCTGCGCCGGCTGCAGGTGGGTGTACCCGGGCATCACCGCCTCCGTGTGCTCGCTCGCGACCTCGACGAGCGCCTCGCGGAGCGTAAGCGTGGCCTCGGCCACCGCGAGCAGGTCCTCCCGCAGGCGGTAGCGGATACAGGTCGCCACCTCGTCGTTGCGCGAGCGGGCGGTGTGCATCCGACCGCCGTCCGGCCCGATCCGGTCGATGACGGCCGTCTCGATCGCCTCGTGGACGTCCTCGCCCGCCGTCAGCTCGTCGTGACCCGCCGACTCCACGTCGTCGAGCGCGACGAGGATCTCGCCCGCGACCGCGTCGTCGACGATCCCCTGCTCGGCGAGCATCACCGTGTGGGCGCGGTCGACCGCGAGGTCGGCCGCGAAGATGGCCTCGTCGGCCGCGAGACTCGACAGGAACTCGCGGGCGGGGCCGCCGCTGAAGCGGTCGCGCCGGACCGCAGTGTCGGGGTCGCCGGTCGCGTCGGCGTCTCTCACCGTGCCGGGGTCGTCGTCAGTCATTTAGTTGTCGTCGGTGTCTTCGGTACCGTCGTCGGTGTCGTCGTCAGATGCGGCACCGCCGTCCGTCGCCAGCTCGGGCTTCGAGACCGCCTTCTTCACGTCGTTGGCGAGGCGTTCCTGCAGCCCGTGGTACTTCGCGACGCCCGTGGCGTCCTCCTGCGCGATGCCGGCGACGTCCTCGGTGTTGAACGAGGCCATCTCCTCGGAGTACACCGCGTACTCGGAGTCGCGGGCGACGACGCGGCAGTTGCCGCCGGAGACCTTCACCGTCGCGGTGCCGGTCACCACGTCCTGCGTCTCGTCGACGAAGGCGTCCAGCGCGTCGACGACGGGCGCGAACACGAGCCCCTGATACGCCTTCTCGGACCACTCCTGCTCGATCCCCTTCTTGAAAGAGCGCTCGTTCTTGGTGAGGACGAGGTCTTCGAGCGCCTGGTGAGCCGTGAGCAGCACGGTCGCGGCCGGGTGCTCGTAGTTCTCGCGCACCTTCAGCCCGAGCATGCGGTCCTCCATCACGTCGGTGCGGCCGATGCCGTAGCCGCCGGCGTACTCGTTGAGGTACTGGATGAGCGGCACGGGGTCCATCGCCTCGCCGTCGACGGCGACCGGGACGCCCTCTTCGAACTCGACTTCGATCGTGGTCTCGCCTTCCGGCTCGGCGGTCCACTCGTAGATGTCCTCCGGCGGCTCGTAGTTCGGGTCCTCCAGCTTGCCGCCCTCGACCGCGCGCGACCAGATGTTCTCGTCGATGGACCAGACGCCCCCGTCACCGGCCTCGACGGGCAGGTCCTTCTCGGCCGCGTACTCGATCTCCCACTCGCGGGTGAGTCCGAGTTCGCGGACCGGGGCGATCACTTCGAGATCGGAGCCGCGCCAGACGGCCTCGAACCGGAGCTGATCGTTCCCCTTCCCCGTACAGCCGTGCGCGATGGCGTCACAGCCCTGCTCCTCGGCGACTCCGAGGATGGCCTCGGCGATAACGGGACGCGCGAGGGCGGTTCCGAGCGGGTAGCCCTG
This sequence comes from Halorubrum marinum, assembly GCF_048381195.1. Lineage (NCBI taxonomy): Archaea > Methanobacteriati > Methanobacteriota > Halobacteria > Halobacteriales > Haloferacaceae > Halorubrum > Halorubrum marinum. Next base: position 124,781 of record NZ_JBLWMM010000005.1, read on the forward strand.
GTACGTCGCGTTCGTCTTCACCGCGTCGAAACACAGGTCAGCGAACTCTTCTTTCGCGTCGACGACGTGGAGGTCGAGTCCCAGCGCGTCGGCGGTCTCTTCGGCCTCGTCGAACTCCTCGGTCGGCTGCCCGACGTCGACGTTGACGCCGATAACCTCGTCGTAGCCGTACTCCTCTTTCAGTAGTGGTACACAGACCGTGGTGTCGAGTCCCCCGCTGAACGCGAGTGCAACGCTTGCCATTACTGAAGTACACTGGACTCACACCCTTAAATTCACCGCTTTAGATATTGTAAGAAAAATACAGCGGCGACGCTACGGAAAGACGGAGCTACGGCTCTCGGAAACGAACTGGCGCGAACGCGACGAGGGGAATGAAATTACTGGCCTCGGGAGGCCGGTCGTCGCGCCGCGCCGGAAACCGGTCGCGGTCGGACGCCTCGTCGCGGTCGCGGGGCTCGTCGGCCTCGGAAGAGCGTGGCCGCCGGACGAGCCACCGCGGTCATTGCGTGTACCTAATTGATCACCCGTATAAAAATATTCCGCACTTCGCTCCGAGTCGTTCCCTCACCTCGAACCGTCCTCGTTCGGGGCCGATCAGAGCGCTTCCCGATACGCTTCGAGCGTCTTCTCGACGTCCGCCTCCGTGTGCGCGTACGAGGTGAACTGGCACTCGAACTGGTTGGCCGTGAGGAACACGCCTCGATCTTTCATCTCCTGCCAGAACACGCGCTCCCAGCGGTCCGTCGCCGCGTCGGCGACGTCGGCTCCCGTCTTCGGACAGGTGTCGTACCGGGCGCAGTCGGGGTTCTGTCGACAGCCGCCCGCACAGCAGGCGTCGACGTCGTCCGGCGCGTCGCGCGTGAAGACCGTTTTGAACATCGAGTCGGTTCCGACGACCGTGTACTCGGGGGCACGCTCCGCGCAGATCTCGGCGATCCCCTCGCGGAGCTGTCGACCGAGTCGGTTGACGTGCTCGTATACGCCGTTTTCGGCCGCGTACTCCAGTCCGGCTTTCCCCGCGGCCATCGTCACGGGATGGCCGGAGAACGTGCCGGACTGGAACACGTCGCCCGCGGGCGTGAACTCCTCGACGATATCCGAGCGCCCCCCGATCGCCCCGACCGGGAAGCCGCCGCCGATGATCTTGCCGAACGTGGTAACGTCGGGCGTGACGCCGAACTTCGACTGCGCGCAGCCGAGCCCGCCGACGCGGAATCCCGTGATCACCTCGTCGAAGACCAAGAGCGCGCCGTGGTCGTCACACAGGTCCCGGAGCGTCTCGTGGTAGCCGTCGACGGGAGCGACGATTCCCGTGTTCGCCAGGATCGGTTCGACGAGTACCGCCGCGATGTCGTCGCCGTGCTCCGCGAACACCTCTTTGGCCGCGCCGGGGTCGTTGAACGGGATCGGGAGGGTGTGCTCGGCGAACGACTCGGGGATCCCCTTCGTCGAGGGGTGCGCGTTCCCCGGTGAGCCCTCGACGAGCGTCGACTCCTGTGCCCCGTGGTAGCCGCCCTGCATCACGACGACCTTGTCGCGGCCGGTGTGTCCGCGAGCGAGCCGAACCGCCGACACCGTCGCCTCGGTCCCCGAGTTGACGAACCGGATCGACTCGACGCTCGGGACGTGCCGCGCCACGAACTCGGCGTGCTCGACCTCGATTTCGGTGGGTGCGCCGTACATCGGCCCGGCGGCCGCGTGCGACTGGATCGCCGACTCGACCGGGTCCGGGAGGTCGTGGCCGTACAGCAGCGGGCCGTACCCCATCACCCAGTCGACGTACCGGTTGCCGTCGGCGTCGATGACGTGGCCGCCGTCCCCGCGCTCGATGAAGAACGGGTGCGGCATCGTCGCGCGGACCGAGGAGTTGACCCCGCCCGGCATGACCGACAGCGCGCGGTCGTACAGCCCGCGAGAGCGCTCGTGATTCATACGAGACGCTTGGGTCGGAGGGGTGAAAGTAGTTGCCGACCCGGATTCCACGTCGGCTTCCCGGCGAGGTCACACGTCGGCTTCCCGGCGAGGTCACACGTCGGCTTCCCGGCGAGGTCGCACGTCGACTTCCCGGCGAGGTCGCACGTCGACTTCCCGGCGAGGTCGCACGTCGGCTTCCCGGTATCAAAAAACCGTCTGCACTTCACCGCGACTCGTTCGTCAGTTCGATGCCTCGGCGCCGCCGAACCGCATGCAGCCCGACCTTACACCGCCTCCGGGCCCGTCGTTCCGGTGCGGACCTGTAGCGCGTCCTCGACCGGCAGGATGAACACCTTGCCGTCGCCGGGCTCGCCGGTCTTGGCGGCCCCGCTGATCGCCTCGGCCACCTCGTCGGCCGGGATGTCGGCGACTACGACCTCGACTTTCACCTTCTGGTGGAGGTCGACCGTGAACTCCTCGCCGCGCCACTGGCCCTTCTTGGCGGGCTGGCTGCCGCGACCGGAGACGTTCGTCACGGTGAGCGACGGCGCGTTGATCTCCGCGAGCGCTTGCTTGATATCGCCGAGCTTGTCGGGGCGAACGACCGCGGTGACCATCTTGATATCGGTACCGGCCTCCTCGCCGCCGTCGGCGCGCGGGGAGCCCTCGGTCGCGTCGACGACGGCGGAACCGCCGTCGGTCGCGACGTTCGCGCGACCGAACTCGGGGTACGTCTCGACGCCGTGTTCGCTGACGTCGAGGCCGTCGCGCTCGTGTTCGGGCGTGACGCGGGCCTGACCGACGGCCTTGAACGCCCCGAACACCGCACCCGTCGCGAGCACCGTCCACGCGGTGATGACGGCGACGCCGATGACCTGCGAGACGAGGACGTCGACCGAGAACCCGTTGACGCTCACGAACGGGAGCGCCAAGACGCCGATGACGCCCGCGGAGCCGTGAACGGGGAACACCGCACAGACGTCGTCGATCTTCATCTTGTCGGAGACGAACTCGAAGACGAGCGGGAGCTGAAGGCCGCAGACGAGCGCGACCAGGATAGCGCCCCACCACGTGACGAGGTCGGCGATGCCGGTGACCGCGACGAGGCCCGCGAGGAGCCCGTTCGCGACGTACAGCGTGTCGACCTTCTTCGTGAGGTACAGCGACCCGATCGCGGCGCCGATCGCCCCGGCGGCCATGCCGATCGTCGTCGCCATCGCGACGCGACCGACCACTGCGAAACCGTCGAGCGTGAGCGCGCCGTCCTCGACCGCGAACACGGTCGCGGTCGTCCCGACGTTGAACCCGTACCAGCCGAAGGCCAACACGAGCGTTCCGAGCACCGCGAACGTCATCGAGTGACCGGGGATGACGTTCGTGGAGCCGTCTTCCGCGTAGCGGTCCATGCGCGGCCCGAGCATGTACGCCGCCGTCAGACCGGCGATACCGCCGACGCCGTGGACGATCATCCCGCCCGCGAAGTCGGTGAATCCGAGTCCGGCGAGGAACCCGCCGCCCCAGGTGATCCCCGCGACCACCGGGTAGATGACGGCCGATATCGCGACGACGTACGCGACGTACGCACGGAGTTTCGCGCGGCCCGCGACCGCGCCGGAGACGATGGTCGCCGCCGTCATCGCGAAGACGGCACCGAACAGCCAGTCGATCCATCCGGCGTCGGACGCCGTCAGCGCGGACGTGAGCGCGTCGACGGAGACGCCGCCGCCGCCGACGATCCCCTCGATACCGAAGCCGACCAGGAAGTAGACGATGATCCCGACGCCCCACGTCAGCAGGTTCTTGGTGAGCTGGTTCGCGACGTTCTTCGCACGCACCTGTCCCGCTTCGAGCATCGCGAACCCGGCGTGCATGAAGAAGATGAGGAAACAGACCACGGCGACCCACATCAGGTTGACCCCCTCCGCGAGGACGCTCGGATCCACGGTCGCGAGTACACCGGTCGTCACGCCGATACCACCTCAACTGAACGTACGTCTTTCGTACCGCGCATTTCGTTCGTGTTCATGTGCTGAATCACGTATTGACTGCGGGGAACAGGAATATATAAACGTTCGAGTTGAGTTTCACAACAAATCCTCTTAATAATACTCTCGATGTTCAATATAAGGACGGATTGATGGTATATAAGGGGATTCACTCGACGATTATCCGGTAACTATTGCGACGAAACTGACCGAACGTGTCGTTGGCTTTCCGTCAATTCCTGCCAGATCGCTCGCCGCCGCCCCGCTCGGCGCCGGGCGCACCGGCTGCTGGCGATTTTTGCCATCGTGACGATCCGCTGATACTCGACCGACGCCTCGAACCCGTTGATTTCGAGCGCTTCAGGCGATAGCGGTAGAAGTTGACGTTCGTACACCTGTTCCCCGCAGCGACGCCGAAGCCCGATCCGACGGGGGATCCGCCGCTCTCGTCGCTCGGCGCGCGCGACCGGTAACGACGGATGCCACCGAGATCAGACCGATAGACGTCGCCGTCGGCGGTGAACGATGTCGGTGTCGGCGGTCCGGGCCAGCGATAGGCGGCGGTGCCGGTTACTCGGGTTTGAGGCCCGCTCCCTCGACGCGCATCACGGCTTCACCGTCGGCGAGGTTCGGCGCGTCGACGAGCCGGACGATCCGCTTGTTACCCTTCGACTTTCGGAGGTACATCCGGAACGTGGAGGCGTGGCCGAGGATGTTGCCGCCGATCGCCTGCGTCGGGTCGCCGAAGTACGAGTCGGGGTTGGACGCGACCTGGTTCGTGACGAGGATGGCGGTGTTGAACAGGTCACCGAGCCGCATCAGGTCGTGGAGGTGTTTGTTGAGCTTCTGCTGACGGTCGGCGAGCTCCCCGCGGCCGACGTACTCCGCGCGGAAGTGGGCGGTGAGCGAGTCCACGCAGACGATCCGGATTGGCCACTCGGTCTCCTCGTGTTCGCCGGCGAGTTCCTTGGCCTTCTCGGCCAGCAGAATCTGGTGGTTGGAGTTGAACGCCTTCGCGACGTGGATCTGGTCGAGGAAGGCCGCGACGAGCTCCTCCATCGCGTCCTCGTCGCTCGGGGTCCCCTCTATCTCGCGTCGCTCCATCTCGTCGGCGAGGATCTCGTCGTCGAGTCCGCGGACCATGTCGTCGATCCGCTCCGGCCGGAACGTGTCCTCGGAGTCGACGAAGATACAGCCGCCTTCGAGGCCGCCGTTCTCCTTCGAGAGCTGGACGTTGACGGCCATCTGGTGAGTCACCTGCGACTTACCAGACCCGAACTCACCGTACACCTCCGTGATCGATTGCGTCTCGATACCGCCGCCGAGCAGATCGTCGACCTCGTCGATCTGCCACGAGAGCTTCCCGATCTCCTGACGGCGTTCGAGTACAGTCGCGCCCGTCTCGAAGCCGCCCACGTCCGCGGCGTCGCGCGCGGCGTTGATAATGTCGGCTGCCGACGACTCGCCGATGTCGGCCGTGTTCGACATCTCACCGGGGCTCGCGACGGCGATCGACTGATAGCTTTCGAATCCGTTCTCGACGAGTTTGTCTGCGGTGGCGGGGCCGACTCCGGGGAGGTTTTCGAGTTCGTCTTCAGGCATGTACCCGACTCTTGTTCGGCATCGGGTATAAAGGCTGGTTTACACCTGAGTGAAAGTGAAAAACCGGGCCGATCTCGTCTCGGAATGGCTCGGCTTAATATATAAGCGTCCGGCGGAGTCCCCGCATCGGTTGTGCGGTGAAACTGGTCGTACTCCGTCCGTCTCAGCCCCGTCGAGGAGTCAGAATCCGACGCGTCGGACGTATTCAAGCCCGCGGATCTCGACGAGCAGATCCCCGGAGATATCGGCGTCCGTGATCACGTACAGCTTCGGGTCGTCGGTGAACTCCGGATCCTCGCTCAACACTTGGCGGATCGAAACACCGTGGTCAGCCAATATCCCGGTCACTTCGGCGACGATTCCGGCCTCGTCGGCGGCCGCGACCTCGATCGTGAGCACCGTGAGATCGAGCACGGGTGCCAGATCCATCAGACTCGGTACCGACGAGATGTTGGTGAATATGCGTTTCAGATCTGGATCCGCTAAGATCGCGTCCGTCGTGGAGTCGACGACGCGCCGATCGACGTCGAGTTCGCGCGCGATGCCAGTGTAGGGGATCTCGATCCCGCCGGAGACGACGCGGCCCTCTTCGTTGACGGAGAAGCCCCGCTCTAGGAAGAGCCTGATCACGGCCTGCTGGCTGGGGGACCCCTCGAACTTTTCGAGGATCTCGTCGAACATTCGTTAGTACGAGTGGTCGTCACCGAGGGCTTAAAAAGCGGGGGTACTGCGGGACCTCAGTTCGCGACCGCCGAGTAGACACCGCCGAGGACCGTCCCGTAGACGACGTGGCCGACGAGGCTCTCGACGCCGATATTCGGCAGCGGCGGCGCGCCGGGGAACCCGACGGCGCCCAGCCAGATCGGCATCACGATCACCGCGAGCGCGACCCAGACGAGGAGGCCGTAGCCCGCACCGACGCCGAGGCTCGTTCCGATCGAGTTCCCGACGTTCGGCTTCAGGCTCGCGATCGCGGCGAACCCGAGCCCGATGACCGCGCCGTGGGACATGTGGATGGCCCAGCCGACCGCACCGGCAGGCCCCTCGATGCCGTACATCGCCGGGATCGCCATCTCCAGTACGCCGGGGGTCATCATCGACATCATCGCGCCGAAGACGAGACCTCCGGCCAATCCACCGGCCACGCCAGCTTTCCAGTTCCCGGTCTCTGTGTATACGTCAGTCGCCGTCGCGGTCTCAGTTGCCATAGCAGTCGTAAATCGCTAAAGAACCGGTAATAGTCGCCGGTACTGTGTGTGTACTGTGCACAGCCCCCAAACGGTTATACTCGCAGAACCGACGATACCGAGGAGGAGTCCCATCGCTCGACCACTTCCGCCGCGCCACCCGACCCCTTTTAGCCGATGCCGCCGAACCGTGTCCCGTGTCAGAGTCGCCGCACCTGCGGTTCTTCCCGTACGAGGAGCCGTACCCGAACCAGCGCGAGGCGATGGACAGGATCGCCAACGCGCTGGACCGGGGACAAGACGTGCTGTTCGAGGGCGCGCCCGGGACGGGCAAGACGCTCTCCGCGCTCGTGCCGGCCTTAGAGCACGCCCGCGAACACGACCGCACGGTCGTCATCACGACCAACGTCCACCAGCAGATGCGCCAGTTCGTCGAGGACGCCCGCGCGATCACCCGCGAAGAGCCCATCCGCGCGGTCGTGTTCAAAGGCAAATCGTCGATGTGCCACATCGACGTCGATTACCAGGAGTGCCAGACCCTTCGCGACACCACCCGCGAGATGGTGGAAACGGAGGGTGAGGTCCGCGAACTGGAAGCGCGCCAGCGCGAACTGCTCGCCGAGAGCCGCGAGGGCGACGCGGGCGCCGCCGAGGCCCGGGAGGCCATCATGGACGAGCTCGACGAGCTGGAGGGAGACATCGACGAGTACGAGGCGACGAACGTCTGTGCGCACTACCGGAACAACCTCGTCGAGGACACGGAGGAGTTCTTCGGGTGGCTCTTCGAGGACGTCCGCACGCCCGAGGACGTGTACGCGTACGCGGACGAGCGAGAGCTGTGCGGCTACGAGCTGCTCAAGGAGGGAATGGAAGGGGTGGACCTCGTCGTCTGTAACTACCACCACCTCCTCGACCCGAACATCCGCGAGCAGTTCTTCCGGTGGATCGACCGCGACCCCTCCGAGATACTCACCGTCTTCGACGAGGCGCACAACGTCGAGGACGCGGCTCGCGACCACGCCACCCGCACGCTCACGGAGAACACCCTCGACGCCGCGATAGCGGAGCTCACGGAGAGCGACGACTCCCGCGCCGAGGCGGCCGAGAACGTCGTCCGCGCGTTCCGCGACGCGCTCGTCGAGACGTACGACGACGGGCTCGGGTTCGGCGCTCGCGAGGGCGTCGGCGAGAACTGGGAGGATATCGCTATCGCCAACGACGACCGCCGCGACGACCTCACGCTCGCGTTCCTCCGACAGTACGAGGGAAACGGCATCGACACCGAGACCGAGCTCGCGATTCAGCTCGGCACAGCGCTCGACGAGGAGTACGAGCGCCGGTATCGAGACGGCGAGACCACCACGCGTACGGAGTGTCAAACGCTGCAGGTCGCGCGGTTCGTCTCGACGTGGATGGACGAGGGGACGGAGCTCGGACAGTACCCGGTCGTCTCCGTGCGCCGCGACGGGAGCACCGAGGAGGTGTACGGCCGCGCGGAGCTGTACACCTGTATCCCGCGTCGGGTCACCGAGGAGCTGTTCGACGAGGTGGCCGCGAGCGTGCTGATGAGCGCGACGCTTCGCCCGTTCGACGTCACCAAGGACGTGCTCGGACTGGAAGACGTCGCCTCGCTCGCGTACGGAATGGCGTATCCGGAGGCGAACCGCCGGACGTTCGCGGTGGACACCCCCCCGCTTTTCGCCTCGGAGCGAAACGATCCGGCGACCCAAGAGACGGTGTCGTCGCTGCTGCGCGACGCGATCCGTTTCACTCCGGGGAACACGCTGGCTTTCTTCCCCTCCTACGCCGAGGCCGAGCGCTACTACGAGCGGCTCGGCGGAGCGGCAGGGGGCGGCGCTGGCGGGAGCGCGACCGCGGGTGCGGTCGGCGAGGACGGTGCGAGCGGCGCGAGCGGCGGCCTCGCGGGTGCGGGCCTCGGTTCCCTCTACCTCGACGGCCCCGGGCAGGACGAAGAGGAGTTGCGTCGGCGGTTCGTCGAGAGCGACGACGCCACGCTGTTCACCTCGCTGTGGGGGACGCTCGGCGAGGGCGTGAGCTTCGACGGCGACGACGCCCGGACGGTCGTCGTCGTCGGCGTCCCCTACCCGCACCTCTCGGACCGGATGGAGGCCGTTCAGGAGGCGTACAACCGGACGTTCGCCGACCGCGACCGGGCCCGAGACCCCGGGTGGGCGTACGCCGTCGAGATCCCGACGATCCGGAAGACGCGGCAGGCGCTCGGGCGGGTCGTTCGCGGTCCCGAGGACTTCGGCGTCCGTATCCTCGCTGACCGTCGGTACACGACCGCGGACATGGGGAAGTACTCGGTCCGAAGCGCGTTCCCGCCCGAGGAGCGCGACGAACTGATCGACATCGACCCGAAGAAACTGAAGTTCGCGATGCTGAACTTCTACGGCGACCACGGCGCGTACGACGGGAGGCCGCCGGAGCCGTGAACGGTCCTGTCGTGCGGCCTCGGCCGCGCCGCGGCTCGATCTACCCCGGCCGCGGCTCGATCTACCCCGGCCGCGCCGCCAGCAACACGGCGATCCCGAGCAGTACGATCCCGAGCAGCGTCGTGATAACCGCGTGGATGAGCGTCATCCCGACCACGACGCGGCGGGGCTGGTCGTAGCTCCACGCGAACATGATCCCGTCGACCACGAGCGCGAGGGGGACGAGCAGCGCCTCGGGGACCGAGAACGCGCCGCCGACTACGCCGATCACCGCCGGAAGGGGACCGACGTAGAGCGCCCGTCGCGGGTCGACGTCGCCGAGGACGTTCCGCGCCGCGAGGTGCGCAGTTACGGAGAGGAACAGCGCGAACGCGACGGTCGTCCCGAGGACTGTGACCGGCGTCACCGTCTGTGCGAGCATGGTCACGATACGGGGTGGCGGGTAAAAGTGGTCGTGGAATCGCGTCGGCGCGTGTTGGACCGCGGAGCGGTCAGCCCAACAGTCCGAGGCCGTTCAGCTCCTCGACGATCACGTCGACGGCGGCGGCCGCGTCGTCGGGCGTGGTGCCGCCGGTGACCACGAGCTTCCCGCTCCCGAACAGCAGCGCCACCACGTCCGGCTCGTCGAGCCGATAGACGAGCCCGGGGAACTGCTCCGGCTCGTACTCGATGTGTTCGAGGCCGAGCCCGATCGCTATCGCGTTGAGGTTGAGGCTCTCACCGAGGTCCGCAGACGTGACGATGTTCTGGACCGTGATCTCCGGGTCCTCGATCGGAATCCGCAGCGCGCGGAGTTCGTCGAACACGATCGCGAGGCTCTCGTGGACGGCGTCGATAGAGTTCGCGCCGGTACAGACGATCTTTCCCGACCGGAAGATCAGTGCGGCCGACTTCGGGTCCGTGGTGCGGTACACGAGCCCGGGGAACTGCTCGGGGTCGTAGTCGGCACCTTCGAGATCCATCGCGACGCTCTGGAGATCGAGCTCCTGTCCGATCCCCGTGGACGCGACGACGTTCTCTATCGTGATCGTCTCCTTCGGATCGGCCATCTCTACCACATGATCACTTGAAGAAGGTAATAAAGTGGTTGGTCGGAACCGCTATCCTCTTGCGACCGGCGGCCCGACCCCGGTGCGTGTACTGGCTCGAACTCGCCGGCGAGGAAGACGCGTTCGCCGCCTACGAGGCGTCGACGGCGGCGGCCGGCGTGGAGCTACTCGCGCCGGGCATCGCGAGCGCCGGGAGCCTCGGTGGTGGCGTCGGCGACCGGGAGAGCCCGCTCCGCCGACTCGCGTACACCCACGCCGCCCACGAGGCGATCGCCCGGACCGACGCCGAGGTGTCGGCGGCGGCGGCCGCCCTCGACGCCGCGTCGCTCGATCGGGACGGCACCGTCGCGGTCCGGGCCCGCAACGTCCGGAACACGACCGACGTCTCGACCGCGGCCGCGGAACGCGAGCTGGGCGGCGTCCTCGTCGACCGCGGGTTCGACGTCGACCTCGACGACCCCGACCACGTGCTTCGGGCGCTGTTCGCGGCCGGAGACCGCGCGGTCCACGACGCGGTTCCCGGTGCGGACGGCGACGCGGCGTCGGTGTGTGCGCTCGGATGGGTCGCCGCGGAGGCCGCCCGCGACTTCGCGCCGAAGCCCACCGACCGCCCGTTCTTTCAGCCCGGGAGTATGGCTCCCGCCGACGCCCGTGCGTACGCCAACCTCGCCGGCGCGTCGCCGGGGCGGGCCCTCCTCGACCCCATGTGCGGTACCGGCGGGCTACCCATAGAGGCGGCCCTCGTCGGCGCCGACACGCTCGCCTGCGACGCGCAGGCGAAGATGGTCCGCGGGACCCGCGAAAACCTCAGAGCGTACGCGAGCGAGAAGCCTGGCGGACCCGAGTGGCACGTCGCCCGCGGCGACGCGACCGCGCTTCCCCTCCCGGACGACGCGGTCGACGGCGTCGCGTTCGACGCTCCGTACGGCCGCCAGTCGAAGATCGCCCGCCACGAGCTCGCCGATCTCGTCTCCGGCGCGCTCGCGGAGGCGGCGCGGGTCGCACCCCGCGCGGCCGTCGTCGCCGACCGGGACTGGCGCGGCGAGGCGCGCGCGGCCGGCTGGACGGTCGACGCCGTCTTCGAGCGTCGCGTCCACCGGTCGTTGACCCGCCACGTGCTCGTTCTCGACCGACGCTGACGCCGGTCCGTCACAGTGACGCGCTCGGCCCGTCGCCCCGTCACGTCCGCCTCGTGACGCCAACTCACAGCCGCCTGAGAGTGGACAACTGGTCGCCGAAACACCCGCCAAACGGGCGTCATCCGACAAGTTTCAGTTTCACCGCACCTGCGGGCAACGGTTAAGTGGACGGCCTGTCGTGATGTGCACATGACTGGGGACGCCGGCGGCGACATGCTCTCGTGGGACGAGTCGGTGTTCCGCGACGAGTCGGTGTTCGAAATCGATCACGTCCCCGAGACGTTTCGCCACCGCGAGAGCCAGCTGGAGAGTCTGAAGTACGCGCTCCGTCCCGCCGTCCGCGGCTCGCGTCCGCTCAACACGATGGTGCGCGGGCCGCCGGGAACCGGGAAGACCACCGCGGTCCAGAAGCTGTTCGGCGAGCTGGGCGCTCGGACCGACGTCCGAACGGTCCGGGTCAACTGCCAGGTCGACTCGACCCGGTACGCCGTCTTCTCGCGGCTCTTCGAGGGGATATTCGAGTACGAGCCCCCCTCTTCGGGGATCTCCTTCAAGAAGCTGTTCGGCCAGATCACCGACCGGCTCGTCGAGGAGGACGACGTGCTCGTCGTCGCCCTCGACGACGTGAACTACCTCTTTTACGAGAACGAGGCCTCCGATACCCTCTACTCGCTGTTGCGCGCTCACGAGGCGCATTCGGGCGCGAAGATCGGCGTCATCGTCGTCTCCTCGGATCTCGGCCTCGACGTGATCGACGACCTCGACACGCGAGTCCAGTCCGTCTTCCGCCCCGAGGAGGTGTATTTCCCCGTCTACGACGTGACCGAGATCTACGATATCCTCTATGAACGCGCCAAGCGGGGGTTCCACGACGGCGCTATCGGCGACGCGGTGTTGGAACGCGTCGCCGAGCTCACCGCCGACAGCGGCGATCTCCGCGTCGGCATCGACCTGCTTCGGCGAGCCGGGCTGAACGCGGAGATGCGCGCCTCGAAGACGATCGCCGAGGAGGACGTGGAGTCGGCCTACGACAAGTCCAAACACGTTCACCTCTCGCGGTCGCTGCGAGGGCTCTCGGAGTCCGAACGCGACCTCGTTCGCGTTTTGGCGGAGTACGACGGCGAGCGCGCCGGAACGGTGTACGAGGCGTTCCACGACGAGACCGGTCTCGGCTACACCCGCTACTCGGAGATCATCAACAAGCTCGATCAGCTCGGCGTCATCGACGCGGAGTACGCCGACGTCGAGGGGCGCGGTCGCTCTCGCGAGCTCTCGCTGGCGTACGACGCCGAGGCCGTACTCGACCGACTGGAGTGAGCGAAGTCGAGACACCGGCTGTCGTGTCCGCTCGCGCTCGACGCCGACCCGATCGCCGCTCTCCCGACGCCGACGCCTTTTCAACCCGCCCCGTCGAGTCGAGGGTATGAAGACGAGCGGCGGGAGCGACGCGGCGAAGCGACGCGCCGGGGAATCGGCGGCCGCGGCGGTCGACGACGGCGACGTCGTCGGCCTCGGGACGGGCTCGACGGCGGCCCACGCGATCCGGCGACTCGGCGAGCGAGTCGATGCCGGTCTCGACATCCGCGGGGTGGCGACCTCGTTCGCGAGCCGCGAGCTCGCGCTCGAATCCGGGATTCCGCTCCTCGACCTCGACGAGGCAGTCGGCCCCGGCGCGCCCGGAATCGACCTCGCGATCGACGGTGCAGATCAGGTCGCGCTCGGCGGTGACTCCTCCTCACCGTCCCTTATCAAAGGCGGCGGCGCGGCTCACGCCCGCGAAAAACTGGTCGACGCGGCGGCCGAGCGATTCCTCGTCGTCGCCGATCCCTCGAAGGAGACCGCGGTCCTCGACCGCTCGGTTCCGGTCGAGGTCCTCCCTGCCGGACAATCGGTCGTCGCCGAGGCGGTGCGGGCGGCGGGCGGGGAGCCGACGCTCCGACGAGCGGAACGCAAGGACGGTCCCGTGGTCACCGACAACGGAAACCTCGTGCTCGACTGCGCGTTCGGCGAGATCGCGGAACCGGCGGCGCTCGCGGCCACCCTCGCGGGGACGCCCGGAGTGGTGGAGCACGGCCTCTTCGTCGACATGGCCGACGAGGTCCGCGTGGGGACCGACTCCGACGTGCGGATCGTCAGGCGGTGAGGCGCCTTGTTGCGCCGAACGACGTAACGCGAGCTCTCGTCGTCACGGGTGGCTCGATTCGACGACGGGGCCGGACGCGTCGCTCGGCGGTCAGCACTCGGCCAAAAAATCGGAACGGAGGTTGCGTCCGTCTTAGAGGTCGCGAGGCTGGACCGTCTTCCGGTCGTTGGCCTCGGCGCGGCGCGCAGCGTCTTCAAGCAGCTCGTCCACTTCGTCGTCCAGCGCGTCGTAGAAGTCCGAAGCGACGTTCTTGTCGTCCAGGGCTTCCTTGACGGCCGCTTTGACAATAAGGTCTGCCATGCGATCGGGAATATCCATCGACAGTTAATAAGAGTTCCTGAATTCGACCGCGAGGGGCGTCGTGCGTGCCGTTCGCGCGGGGGTGCCGAAACGCTACCTTATAAACTTTGTGAGACAATCGGCCGTTTCGGGCGGAATTCGATCCGGATCGACAGGTACGACTCCGTTCGTCCCCCATCACCGGCCATGCGCGACACGCTCGAGGCGCTCGCGGACGGCGAAATCGGCGTCGCCGAGGCGGAGTCACGACTCGCGGGCTACGCGACGACGACCGTCGGTCGGTTCGACGCCGCGCGCGAACACCGTCGCGGAATTCCCGAGGCGATCCTCGCGGAGGGAAAGACGCCCGCGGAGGTCGCCGCGCTGACGACGACCGCAGTCGAGACGACCGGCAGAGCGCTCGTGACCCGAGCGGACGCCGAGGACACGGCCGCGATTCGAACGGCGCTCGGCGACGAGGACTCACCCGACGTCGCGATCGACGCGACGATCGAGCGTAACGACCGGGCGGGAACCGTCGTCGTCCACGCCCCGTCGTTCGAGCCGCCGGATCTCGACGCGACCGTCGCGGTCGTCGCCGCCGGTACCGCGGACGCGGCGGTCGCCGGTGAGGCGGCGGTCGTCGCCCGCGAAATCGGGGCGACGGTCGACCGAATCGACGACGTCGGCGTCGCGAATCTCGATCGAATCCTCGACCAGCGCGACCGGATCCGCGAGGCGGACGCCGTCGTCGTCGCGGCGGGCCGCGAAGGGGCGCTCCCGACGGTCGTCGCCGGACTCGTCGCCGCTCCCGTGATCGCACTCCCGGTCTCGACGGGATACGGCGTCGGCGGCGAGGGCGTCGCGGCCCTGCAGGGGGCGCTCCAGTCCTGTTCGGTGCTCACGACGGTGAACGTCGACGCCGGGTTCGTCGCCGGCGCGCAGGCCGGGTTGATCGCGCGCGCGGTCGACGCGGCACAAGACGACTGAGGGCGACTATCCACCCGTCGAATGACGGGACTTTATAAGCCGTTTTCCGGAACCTAGAGGGGGTGAGAAAGGGTATTTGTTCGTCGAGGCCCTACCGATATTCGCCGGTGAATACCGGTACCAAATGCCACAATGTGACCACTGCGGGTCGCACGTCTCGGACCGCTTCGCGCGCGTCTTCGCGAACGAGCACGGCGACCTGAACGCCTGTCCCGACTGTTCCGCGAACGCCGGGATCGCCGAGGTCTCTCGAGAGCGTGCCCGCACCGGAGACTGACCGCGATTCTCGGCGCTGACCGCCAGCTATTCGTCGCCCCCGAGCGGAGCCGATATCGTGTCCGACACGTCTCCCGATCCCGACGCGGCTCACTACGTGTACGTCCTCGAGTGCGCCGACGGGACGCTCTACACCGGGTACACCACCGATGTCGAGCGGCGCGTCGCGGAGCACGACGCCGGTGAGGGAGCGAAGTACACGCGCGGCCGGACGCCGGTGACGCTCTGTCACGCCGAGGCGTTCGACTCGAGGTCGGCCGCGATGTCCCGTGAGTACGCGGTCAAGTCGCTCTCGCGGGCGGAAAAGGAGGCGCTCATCGAGTTCGAAAGCGAGTGAGCCGCGGATCTCATGCGGCCCCCTCGCTACTCTACCAGCCGCTGTTCCGCCAGGCTACTCTACCAGCCGCTACTCTACCAGCCGCTACTCTACCAGCCGCTCGATCTCGGTGACGAGGATGCCGCTCGCGCCCACGCCTTTCAGCTCCGAGATCGTCGCGAACACGTCGCGCTCCTCGACGACGGCGTGAACCGCCACCATACCGTTCCCGTTCTCGTCGGCTTCGACGTCCATCACCGTCGGGCCGCCGAGCCCGGGGATCACGTCTTTCACCGCGTCGAGTCGGTCTTTCGGGGCGTTCATCATCAGGTAGCGCCGCCCGTCGGCAGCGAGCACGGACTCGAAGGCGGTCCGCACCTGCTCGACCTTCGGGTCGTCGACTACGTCCGGGCGAGCGAACAGCCGGACCGAGGAGTCGAGCACGTCGTCGATCACGGCGAGGCGGTTCACCTTCAGGGTCGTCCCCGTCGAGGTGATATCGACGATGGCGTCGGCCATGTCGACGTGGGGGGTGAGTTCGGTCGCGCCCGTCACGGTGACCACGTCGGCGTCGACGCCCACGCGATCGAGGTAGTCGCGGGTGACGTTCGGGAACTCGGTGGCGATAGTCCCGTCCACGAGGTCGTCGACGGCCGAGATATCGCCGTCCTCCGGCGCGGCGAGGACGAGCTTACAGGAGCCGTACCCCAGATCGAGCAGGTCGACGAGATCGTCGTCGCCCGCGGCCGCAGCGGAGTCGGCGACGCCGCCGGACTCCGCGGCCTGATCGAGGCCCGTAATGCCGAGATCGGCCGCGCCGTCACGGACGTATTCGGGGATATCGGCCGCCCGCGCGAAGAGGATCGAGACGTCGGGGTCGACGGTGTCGGCGTACAGCTGGCGGTCGGCGGTCTCTTCGATGTGCAGACCGGCGCGCTCGAGGAGCGAGAGCGTCGGATCGTGTAGGCGGCCCTTGTTGGGGACGGCGATGCGCATACGTTGAGCGTCGCGGGGCGACGGGGAAACGTTTTCGTCCGCCAGCTCGGTCGCCGCGAATCCGGTACGGGGAGCGGATTTCGAACGCCGACAGAACTGTATGCGAATCCGACGTCAGACATACGCTAGTTTATATACTTATAAAACATTATGAATGTCGCATGAGTACGAAACCCACCGACACGAGCAGCCGGGCCGGAGGCAGCACCGACGAGTTCGGCCCGACGAGGCGGGCGGTTCTCGCCGCCGGTGGGGCGGTCGCACTCGGCGGGCTCGCGGGGTGTTCCGGCCTCGACGGGCTGGTGGACCGCGCCGGCGAGCAGGTGCTCGGGACGACGGCCTCCGCGCCGGCGGCGTTCTACGCCGGACGGACGTCGCCGGTCGTATCGACCAGCAGCGCCAGCGACCGCGCCGGACGCGACGAGCCGCGCGTCTTCCGCACCGGCCCGACAGCGGTCCGACACGTTCCGGCGACGATCCGGGCCGAATCCCGAGAGATCGAACTCGAAGGCTGGTCGATCAGCGGGGTCACGAAGGCGCAAGACTACAACTCCTCGCGCTCGAACAAACCGAGCACCGAGTGGTGGGTCGGTCCCGACGACGACGCCGACGATGACGCCGATGATGACGACGACGGAGACACTCTCGCGGCGATTCACGAGATCGAACTGGCGTTGCTGAGTCGCGTTACGACCGCACGGGAGGCCGTGGAGCGACGCGAGACAGCGGACGCTACACGCGCGCTCGACGGATTCGTCACCCTCACTACGAGGGCACTCAGACCGGAACTCGACAAGTGCGGAACCGGCGTCTGTGAGACGGTTCGGGAGCACTCGGACGGTCGAGTTGCGGGCGTTCGAGCCGCACGCGACGCCGTAGACGAAGCGAACTGGGACGAGGCGGCGGCGGAGCTCGCGGGCGTCGAGGAGGTCGTCCTCGGTGACGTCGAGCGCCTCGACGACGAGCTCGTCGAGCGCCGCCCCGGGCGACCGCGGTTTATCGATATCATTCGATATCTCCGAGGCGAGCCGACCGTCGGCGAGCGATTCACGGTCTGCCTGCCCGACGCCGGTCTGCCGGGCGATCTCGGCTCGCTGGCCGAGGAGCTCACGCCGAGTCGAGTGCTCGCGTACTTCGCCGCCTCACACGAGCCGGACGGCAAACGGGCACCGTTTCACGACCGGTACGGCAGCAACGGGATCTCGTACGACGACGAGGGCTGTATCCGTCTCGACGGCCCCGCGTCGCTCCACCGCGACATCTCCTGCGGGACGCTCCTCTCGGCGGAACTCGATACGTACCGCACGGTAAACCGAGGTATCGTCGGCTACAGCACCGACGGGGGTGCGGTCGTCAGCGGAGCGTCGTCGGCGTCGGCCGACACCGACGGGAAATGCGTCTTCGTCGCGGCCGACGGCACGCTCCGCGAGGCGGCGAGCCTGAACGACGGCGACGTGTACTGTTGGGGGCAGCGGCGCGCCGCCGCCGACGGTGAGGGTACGCTCTACTGTTGGGGCCAGCGGCGCGCCGCTGATACCGTCTCGGTAAGTCCGACCCTGGTCTGTCCCGTGGCCGTGACGCCGGCGGACTGTCCGTGTCCGTTGCCCGGGCTGTTCTACGTCCGCCGGATACTCCACGACGACCAGGTCGTCTTCGCCGGCGGGTGGACGCTCGACGAGGGCGCACTCTACGAGGATTCGGCGACGCTCCTGTTCGACGAGGGCCCGACCGAGGTCGCGAGCGTGACTCCCGACGACGTCGAGAGCGACGAGTACGACGACCGCGTCGTCGAGCAGTTCTCGCGCGACCGGAGCCGGCACGGGTCGGCGGTCGTCAGCGCTCGGGTACAGGGCACCGACATGAACAAAGCGGAACTGATCGAGGCGATGGCATCACGGGCGTTCCAGACCGACGAGGGACGGAACGGGCTCAACGCCGTGAACGTCAAGGTCATCGGCGAACGAGGAGACGGCTTCCACGACCCCGACGACGACGGCGACGGGGTGCCGGTCAACGCGAGCGTGACGGCGCTGGACGCCCCGCTCGTTCACCTCGCTGACGCCTCGGGAACGGGCAACGACGTGAAGTTCAAGGCGGGAGCGGAGCTGTCGAAAGCAGTCAACTAACGACTCCGGTAGCGCAAAAATCAGTGGAGTTCTCGGGTCGTGGGCTCACTTGTTCTCGGGAGTCGCGAACCCGACGCCACCGGCGAGGATCGCGGTTCCGGCGAGGACCGTCGCGCCGAGGACGACGAACCCGTCATCCGGATTCAACCCGGCGATCGAGGCCGCGACGTCCACGACGAACACCGTGACGAACAGGCTCAAGATCGCGAAGGCGAGCATGACGAACCCGGCGAGCAGCGCACTGGCCAGTGAACCGAACGCGTCGAGTATTCCCATCACGAGTCCGATCCGACCACCTCGGTAAATAAGTGGCTGTCTCGGCCGATCGCGTCGACTGGCTCGTTCCTCAGCCGTGGTGGAATGTCGATTAGGCGCGCCGCTCAAGTGTCTCGCCGCCCAACGACGCGTATCGTGAGCGACGCCGACTCCCCCCTCTCCGAGGACCGCCCGACCGTCGACCGACCGCTCCGCGTCGACGCCCCGTTCGAGCCCGCGGGCGACCAGCCGGAGGCGATCGAGGGGCTGGTCGAGGGTTTCGAGTCGGGCGCGAAAAAGCAGACGCTGCTCGGCGTGACGGGCTCCGGGAAGACGAACACCGTCTCCTGGGTCGCCGAGGAACTGAACCGGCCGATGCTCGTTCTCGCCCACAACAAGACGCTCGCGGCCCAACTGTACGAGGAGTTCCGCGACCTGTTTCCGGACAACGCGGTCGAGTACTTCGTCTCCTACTACGACTACTACCAACCGGAGGCGTACGTCGAGCAGACGGACACGTTCATCGACAAGGAGATGTCGATAAACGAGGAGATCGACCGCCTGCGCCACTCCGCGACGCGCTCGCTGCTGACGCGTGACGACGTGATCGTGGTCGCCTCCGTCTCCGCGATCTACGGGCTCGGCGACCCGCAGAACTACCGCGACATGGCGCTCCGCTTGGAGGTCGGCGAGGCGGTCGGCCGCGAGGAACTGCTCTCCCGGCTCGTCGACCTGAACTACGAGCGCAACGACGTGGACTTCACGCAGGGCACCTTCCGCGTTCGAGGTGACACCGTGGAGATCTACCCGATGTACGGGCGGTACGCGGTCCGCGTGGAGCTGTGGGGCGACGAGATCGACCGGATGATCAAGGTCGACCCGATGAAAGGCGAGGCCGTGAGCGACGAGCCCGCCGTCATGCTCCACCCCGCGGAGCACTACTCGATCCCCGACGACAAACTGGAGCAGGCGATCGCGGAGATAGAGGACCTGATGGAACAGCGGGTGAGCTACTTCGAGCGGCAGGGCGACCTCGTGGCGGCTCAGCGCATCGAGGAACGGACCACCTTCGACGTCGAGATGCTCCGGGAGGCGGGCTACTGCTCGGGGATCGAGAACTACTCCGTCCACATGGACGACCGCGAGTCGGGCGACGCGCCGTACACCCTGATGGATTACTTCCCCGACGACTTCCTCACGGTGATCGACGAGTCCCACCAGACGATCCCGCAGATCAAAGGCCAGTACGCGGGCGACAAATCGCGGAAGGACTCGCTCGTCGGGAACGGGTTCCGGCTCCCCACGGCGTACGACAACCGGCCGCTCACCTTCGAGGAGTTCGAGGAGAAGACGGACCGCACCCTCTACGTCTCCGCGACGCCGGGCGACTACGAGCGCGAGACCTCCGATCGGATCGTCGAACAGATCGTTCGCCCGACGCACCTCGTCGACCCGAAGGTGGAGGTGACGGAGGCCACGGGGCAAGTCGAGGACCTCCTCGAACGGGTCGACGAGCGGATCGAGCGCGACGAGCGCGTCCTCGTCACCACGCTCACCAAGCGGATGGCGGAGGACCTCACGGAGTACTTCGAGGAGGCCGGGATCGACGTGGCGTACATGCACGACGAGACGGACACCCTGGAGCGACACGAGATCATCCGCGACCTCCGGCTGGGAAACATCGACGTGCTCGTCGGCATCAACCTGCTGCGCGAGGGGCTCGACATCCCGGAGGTGAGCCTCGTCGCCATCCTCGACGCCGACCAGGAGGGATTCTTACGCTCCACGACGACGCTCGTGCAGACGATGGGCCGGGCCGCCCGCAACGTCAACGGGGAGGTCGTGCTCTACGCCGACCGAACCACCGACTCGATGGAGGCCGCGATCGGGGAGACCCAGCGCCGCCGCGAGATCCAACTGGAGTACAACGCCGAGCACGGCTACGAGGCGACCACCATCGACAAGCCGGTCAGCGAAACGAACCTTCCCGGGTCGAAGACGGACACCTCGTCGGTCAGCGTCGGCGACGTCGAGAGCGAAGAGGAGGCGGAAGCGCAGATCGAGGCGCTCGAAGACCGGATGAACGAGGCCGCGAGCAACCTCGAGTTCGAGCTGGCGGCGGACATCCGCGACCGGATCGCCGAGCTCCGCCGCGCCTTCGAACTCGCCGCCGACGACGAGGGCGTTCCCGCCCCGATCGTCGACGAGTGACCTGCGCTCGCGCTCGCGGTGCCTCCCTCGCCGCCCTCATCGACCTTGCAACCTCGCCGCCCTCATCGACCTTGCAACCTCGCCGCCCTCATCGACCTTACCGCCCAATTCTCAGTTCGCGCGACCGCGACGGCGAGGTTTTTACCCGCGAACGGCCCACCCCGTCACATGCGCCGCCGCGCGGTCGTCGTCGGAGCGCTTACGCTCTCCAGCGCGGGCTGCGTCGACCGCCTCCACGACGTGGCCGCGTCGACGCCGCGGGACCTCCGGGTGCGGAGCCGGTACGTCGACGGTAACCCCCTCGCCGAGGGCCAGAGCATCCACTCTCGGCCCGAGGAGCTGCCGACTCACGCCGTCTCGTTCCGCTCGCCCACCGGTGCGCGTCGCGCGATCCGTCCGGATGCCGAGTCGGCGATGGCGTTCGTCGCGGAGACGTCGTTCGTCGACGACGGCGGCGCGTCGGTGCTCGTCGTCGCCCAGCGACTCGCCGCGCCCGCGGTCGAACTCCGGCTCGGATCGGTCAGCCGGACCGGCGGTCGATCCCTCCGGATCGCCGTCGACGAGGCGGGCCCGCGCGGCGAGCCGAACGACGACGAACTGGTCGTGAAGACGCTCTTGGTCCGGCTGACCGACGACCGTGGGCCGCCCGCTCGCGTGGTCGTCTCGATCGACGGCGAGCGCGCCGGCGTGACGATCTGAGGCAGCCTCTCGACTCCAAGCTACGGCGACGACCGCGCTTCCGTCCCGCGATCGTTTTGTGTCACGGCGCGCTTGGTCTCGGTATGAGTCTCTCTCGCCGTACACTCGGTGTCGCCCTCCTCGTCGCCGCAGTGGTCACGCTCGCCCTCGCGGCCCGCCTCGCACCCGCGGTCGCTCCGGCGACCGGTCCCGGAGCTATCACGCAGCTAGCGCCCTCGCCGTTCTCGAACGTCGCCACTCCGGCGCTTCTCGCCGCCGGATCGGTCCTGTTGGTCACCGGGATCGCCGCGCTCACGGGGTCCGCAGTCTCCGCACGCGGCGCGCTCGTCGCTCCCGCTGTCGGAGCTGCCGGCGCGATCGCCTTCGGCGTGGGTCTCACGGACCCGACGGTGTTGCTCTCCGCGAACATCGGTGTTGACGCGATCGAAACGGCGATCGGTGGCCCGCCCGGCGCGGTCGCGGCGGGAGCCGCCGTCGGCGGTGCCGTCGCGCCCGTGGTCCGCGCGTCGATCACCGGCGACACCGTCGCGCTGCTCGTCGGTGCCGGATTGCTGCTCGCCGTGATCGCGGCGTCGGCGCACGCGGCGCTGACGCTCTTCGCGGGTGGCGTCGGCGGTGCGGTCGCGGTTGCGGCGCTCTTCGCGGTCGACGGTACGTGGCGGCCGTAGGTCGTCTTTCTGGTCCGAAAAACGGCAGTCGGGACTGGACTCTGGAGGCTGAGGCAGTTGCTGTCGACGCGTCTCAGGTCCCCGGCTTCTCGCTCTCGGCCTCCAGCTCGATGTCCCGGTCCGCCTCGCGAGTCTTCTCCTCCTGACGGGCGAGGTCGACGTCGCGGGCCGTGTCGGCGTCGCGGGTCTCGTCGGTCCGCAGGTCGCTGTCGGCCACCGTGTCGAGCTGCTCGAGAGCGCTCTCGATGTCCTCCAGTCCGAGCAGCTTCTCGGTCTCCTCGTCGAATTCCTTCCCCTCTAGTCCCTCCATCTGCTGGACGTCGGAGCCGGAGAGGGCCTTGCCGTAGCGGCCGACGAGGCTGGTGAGTTCCTGCGGGAGGACGAACGTCGTCGACTCGCCCTTGCCGATCTCCTCTAAGGTCTCCATGCCGCGCTCGATGATGGCGCGCTCGCCCATCGATTCGGCGGACCGCGCGCGCAACACGGTCGAGATCGCGTCCCCCTGCGCTTCGAGGATCTGGCTCTGCTTTTCACCCTGCGCGCGGATGATGTTCGACTGCTTGTCACCCTCCGCCTGCTCGATCGCGGAGCGTCGCTCTCCCTGCGCTTCGAGGATCATCGCCCGGCGGCGACGCTCCGCGCCGGTCTGCTGCTCCATCGCGCGCTGGACCTCCTGTGAGGGGCTCACCTCGCGGACCTCGACGGCCTCGACGCGGATCCCCCACTCGTCGGTCGGCTCGTCCAGCTCCTCGTTGATCCGGTTGTTGATCAGCTCGCGTCGCGAGAGCGTGTCGTCGAGCTCCATGTCGCCGAGGACGGCCCGGAGCGTCGTCTGTGCGAGGTTCGAAACGGCGTTCTTGTAGTCGTCGACCTCCAAGAAGGCCTTCTTCGCGTCCATCACCTTGATGTAGACGACGGCGTCGGCGGTCACGGGCGAGTTGTCGCGCGTGATCGCCGATTGGCGGGGCACGTCGAGGGTCTGGGTCCGCATGTCGAACGGATACGTGCGGGAGACGAACGGCGGAATGACGTGGACGCCGGGCTGGAGCAGCTTTCGGTACTCGCCGAACACCGTGAGCGCTTTTTTATCGTAGGCGTCGACGATCTCGACCGCGCTGACGATCGTGACCACGGCGAGCAGCAGTGCGAGCGTCGCGACGCCGAAGACCAGACTCTGGCTGAGGAGGGCGAATCCGACGAGGAGGGCGGCACCGAGCGCCGTGTACTGCCAGACCGAATCGGGTATCGACCCGACGGCGTCGGACAGTTCGGGGGAGTCGCCGCGCGGACCTTGAGTTCCCATACCCGATCTTACGTCCCGATGCTGTTAACGGTTGTCACGAGTACAGCTCGAATTCCCTCGCCGACACCACGACGCGTCCGAGGAAGCGGAAACGCCCGCGAAGGTCGGGCGATTTTAAGCGTTCGGCGCACCCACGAGCAGGTATGCCATCCGACGAGGACGACGCACACGAGTTCCGAACCAGAAGCGTTCACGCAGGCTCGACGCCGGACCCGGCGACCGGTGCCCGCGCGACCCCGATCTATCAGACGACCTCCTACGAGTTCGAGGACGCCGAACACGCCGCTCGGCTGTTCGCATTGGAGGAGGCGGGTAACGTCTACTCGCGGATCATGAACCCGACGAACGCCGCCCTCGAGGAGCGTATCGCCTCGCTCGAAAACGGGGTCGGCGCGGTGGCCACCTCTTCGGGCATGGCGTCGCTCGACCTCGCGACGTTCATGCTCGCGAGCGCGGGCGACAACATCGTCTCGTCGTCCGCGCTGTACGGCGGGACCTACACGTATCTCACCCACTCCGTCGAGCGCCGCGGGGTCACGACGCGGTTCGTCGATCCCCTCGACTACGAGGGATACGCCGACGCCATCGACGAGGACACCGCCTACGTCCACCTCGAGACCATCGGGAACCCCGCCCTCGTCACTCCCGACATCCAGCGAATCGCCGACATCGCCCACGACCACGGCGTCCCGCTGTTCGTCGACAACACGTTCGCGACGCCGTACCTCTGCCGCCCCCTCGACCACGGCGCGGACCTCGTCTGGGAGTCGACGACGAAGTGGCTCACCGGCAACGGCACGACCGTCGGCGGCGTCCTCGTCGACGGCGGCTCCTTCCCCTGGGGCGAGTACCCCGAGAAGTACCCCGAAATCGCCCAAGACAACCCCGCGTACCACGGGATCAACTACGTCGAGGCGTTCGGTGACGCGGCGTTCACGTTCGCGGCGGTCACCCGCGGGCTGCGCGACCTGGGCGATCAGCAGTCGCCGTTCGACGCGTGGAACACGCTCCAGCAGACGGAGTCGCTCCCGCTCCGGATGGAGCGCCACTGCGAGAACGCCGGCATCGTCGCGGAGTACCTCGACGAACACGACGACGTCGCGTGGGTGAACTACCCCGGACTGGAGAGTCACGAGACCCACGAAGAAGCGAGCGAGTACCTGGAAGGCGGCTACGGCGGCATGATCACCTTCGGGCTCGAAGGCGGCTTCGAGGCCGCGAAGGCGACCGTCGAGAACGCCGATCTGGCCTCCCTGCTCGCGAACGTCGGCGACGCGAAGACGCTCGTCATCCACCCCGCCTCGACGACCCACCAGCAGCTCACCGAGGAGGAACAGGAGGCCGCCGGGGTCACCGGCGACATGGTCCGGCTCTCCGTCGGCATCGAGGACCCGGCTGACATCGTCGCCGACCTCGAAGCCGCGATCGAGACGGCGAGCGCGTAGCTCGGCTGCCGGCCGTCTGAGTCCGTCGCACTTTTTTTTAATAAGCGATCCCGAGGCCGCCGCGTCCGCTTATAAATCGTCGCCGTCGAACTTCCAGAGACCGACCAACGGCGGGGCGATCGTCCAGAACACGAGCATCGACACCGCCGAAATCTGCTGGTTCACGGTCTCGCCGCTGAACAGCTGTTCGCCGAGGAACGCGTTGGAAAGCAACTCGACGCCCGTTATCGGGTTCGCGACCTGGAGGAACACGCTGACCTGCTGTTGTGACGCCGGTAGGCGATCGACCACCCCGCTCGCGGCGTCGAGGAATTGCCCGGTGATCGCGCCCCACAGCATCACGAACAGGACGTAGATCGCGACCCCGCCGATGAGCGCCCGCCGCTGTGTCGTCGCTGCGGCCGAGCAGCCGACCGCGATGGCGACGAAGACGATCCCGAGGACCGCGGCGAAGACCGTGTATCCGAGGTACGAACCGGCGTTGAACGTTTGGATGTAGCCGAACTGAGAGAGCGCGAGCAACACGATCGCCGGGAGGAGAAAGCCGGCGAACACCGCGAGTGACAGCGCGGCGCCGCGCCCGGCCACCTTTCCGAACACCACGTCTGCACGGGAGTGCGGGAGAGAGAGCAGCAGCTTCAACGAGCCGGACTCACGCTCGCCGCTGACGGCGTTGTATCCGACGACGACGGCCACGAGCGGGACGAGCGTCGTCACGAGGAACGGGCCGACGGCGACGCTCAACAGGAACTCCGTCCCGAACTGCTCTCCCGGCGGCGTGAAGACGTACGCGAACACGGAGACGAGCAGCGAGAACAGCGCCACGAGGATCAACATCCCGCGCGAGCGCACCGTGTCCTGGAAGTCCTTCTCCGCGATGGCGGGGAGGCTCACGCGTCCACCTCCTCGTCTGCGGCCTTTGCGGTATCCGCGCCGTCCGCGGCGGCTCTGTCAGCGTCCGCGCCGTCAGATTCTGCCACGTCGCCCTCGGTGTACGCCAAGAAGAGGTCCTCCAGCGACGCCTCCCGGGTGTGGAAGTCGTTCACGGCGACGCCGGCGTCTTCCAGCGCGCCGATGACGCGGGTCTTCGCGTCGTCGGCACAGCTCACCACGAGGGTGTCGCCGTCGCGGTCGACGCGGCTGACGCCGTCGAGGCCACGGACCGCCTCGATGGCCGCGTCGCTCGTGCCCTCCGCGTCGCCGCCGCCGATCGAGATCTCCAGCGTCTCCTCGCCGCCCACGGCCTCGCGGAGGCCCTCGACGGAGTCCTCGGCGACGAGCTCGCCGTCTCGGAGGATCCCGACGCGGTCGCAGACGGCGTCGACCTGTTCGAGGATGTGGGAGGAGAAGAAGACGGTCGCGCCGCGGTCGGCCTCGCGCTGAACGATCTCGCGCATCTCCTTCGCGCCCGCGGGGTCCAGTCCGGAGGAGGGCTCGTCGAGGATGAGGAGGTCGGGCTCCCCGACCAGCGCCATCGCGAGCACGAGCCGCTGGCGCATCCCCTTCGAGTAGCCGCCGGCCTTCCGGTCGGCGTCTTCGAGGATTCCGACCCGATCGAGGAGGGCGTCGGGGTCGTCGTCGGCCTCCTTCGATTTGACGGCGAACTCGACGTGTTGTCGCCCGGAGAGCCGGTCGTACACCGAAAATCCGTCGGGGAGGACGCCGGTCCGCTCGCGGATCGCCACGCCGTCGGCCGTGGCGTCCTGTCCGAGCACGCGCACCGTCCCCTCGGTCGGCCGGACGAGGTCGAGCACCATGTCGATGGTCGTCGACTTGCCGGCGCCGTTCGGACCGAGGAAGCCGTACACCTCTCCCTCTTCGACGGTGAGATCGAGGCCGCGAACGGCCGTGACGTCGGCGAACTCCTTCGTCACGCCCCGCAGTTCGATGGCGGTCATACCCCTCGTTCCCGCGTCTCAGGATAAAGGGTTGCGGGTCGACGCGCGGGACGTCCGGGGCCCTCCCCTCTCCTCGGCGACCGCGTCGCTGAACCAAGTTTACAAATATCTGACATGTATCTTTGGAATCAATAAAGAAATATTTCTATTTTACTGTCTATTTTATGTTCGAGGAAATTAATTGATAAGATAATCAAAAGGCACTATTTCAAGACAAAAATCCAGAAAGTATGTTTGTGTCGGAACAAAGTTTTAAATATTAATGTTTAACACATTCATTGGAATGGCTCCGGTACCACTTCAATCAGCTGTCGAATTTACGCATAGTCCACTATTAACTTTCATAATTGGCCTGATAATTGTGGTCGCCCTGCTGGTGTGGTTGGATCTCCCGGCGTTCATTGGGCTGATCATCTCGGCGTTCCTGATCGGCGTGGTGAACACAATCTTCGTTGCGGACTTCACCGCCGCCGACGCCGGCAGTCAGGTCGCGACGGCGTTCGGTAACGGAATGGCGGGGATCGGGATACCGATCCTCATGGCTGCGGTCATCGGGAAGGGAATGCTGGAGAGCGGCGCCGCCCAACGGGTCGTTCGCGGATTCCAGAACGTGCTCGGCGAGGACAACTCCGACGTGGCGCTCTTGGGAAGCAGTTCGGTGCTCGCGGTTCCGGTGTTCTTCGACAGCGTATTCTACCTAATGGCGCCGCTCGCGCGCTCGATGCGGGCGCGTGTCGGCCGTGACTACACGTTGTTCATCGTCGTCGTCGGGGCGGGAGCCGCGACGACGCACGTGTTCGTTCCGCCGACGCCCGGCCCGCTCGCGGTCGCAGACCAGGTCGGGAGCAACCTCGGAACGACGATCCTCGTCGGACTGGCGGTAGCTATCCCGGCGGCGATCGTCTCCGGCCTCGTTTACGGTCGCTGGATCAACAACCGGCTCGACATCCCGCTGCGAGACACGATGGCGACCTCGACCGAGGAACTGCAGGAGGTCGCCGACCGGTCGACCAGCGAGCTCCCGGGGATGATCGAGTCGCTGGCGCCGATCCTGCTGGCCGTCCTGCTGATCGGGTCCTCGACGTTCGTTAACACGTTCCAGGAGGTCGTTCCGGCCCTGGCCTCGCTGCAGCCGATCACCGACTTCCTCGGGAACAAGAACGTCGCACTGACCATCGCCGCGCTCGCGGCCGCGTACACGTTCTACCGCTTCGAGAACCTGACTCAGAGCGAGTGGAGTGACGAACTCACCGAGGCCCTGAAAAGCGGCGGGAACATCGCCGCGATCACGGCGGCCGGCGGGGCGTTCGGCGCGCTGCTCGCCGCCTCCGGAATCGGTGACTACCTGGCCAACGCGCTTCAGGAAGTGGGGATCGGCCTGCTCGTCACGGCGTGGCTCATCGCCGCGATCGTCCGCATCGCGCAGGGGTCCGCCACGGCCGCGATGCTGACCGCCGCGGGGATCATGGCCCCGCTCACCGGGCAGCTGACCGTCCACCCGGCCTACCTCGTGATGGTCATCGGCGCGGGCGGGAACATCTTCTCGTGGTTCAACGACTCCGGCTTCTGGCTCGTCAGCGAGATCGGGGGGCTCACCAAGACGGAGACGCTGAAGACGTGGACCGCTCTCACGACGATCATCTCCGTGACGGGGCTCATCACCGTGCTAATCCTGTCGACGGTCCTCCCGCTCGCCTGAGGCGAGCGGTCTCTTTGTAATCGAGCGAGCGACATCCCCCTCGTTCGGTCTTGAGAACCGACGCGAGGGCCGCGGCGCTACTCCTCGTCCGCCGGCGGCCACGCGACCCCGCGCTCGGCGAGGAGGGCAGCGAACTCCTCCTCGTCGACGACCGGCACGCCCTCCGCGTCGGCGTCGTCGCGCTTCGACCGTCCCGGATCCTCGCCCGCGACGAGGTAGTCCGTGTTGCCCGAGACGCTCGACGTGGCGTCGGCGCCGTGCGCCTCCACGTGCGACTGCGCCTCGCTCCGCGTCGTCGACAGCGACCCGGTGAACACGAAGGTGAGCCCGTCGAGCGCGTCGCCGGTCTCGGCGTCTACCGGCTCGGGGTCGACCCCCCGCTCGCGAAGTCCCGCGATCGCGGCCCGGTTCTCCTCGGTGTCGAGGAACCGACGGATCGATTCGGCCACCTCGGGCCCCACGTCGTCGACCTCGCGGAGGTCGCTCTCGTCGGCGTCGAGCAGAGAGTCGAGGTCGCCGAAGTGCGCCGCCAGCGCCCGCGCTGTCGTCGCCCCCACGTCCGGGATCCCGAGCCCCGCGAGGAACGCGTCGAGCGGCGGGTCGCGGGTCGCCTCCAGCTCGCTGACCAGGTTCGCGGCGCTCGTCTCGGCCCACCCGTCTAGCTCGGCCACCTCCTCCGCAGTCAGGTCGTACAGGTCCGGCAGCGACTCGACGAGCCCGGCCTCTCGGAGCTGCTCGACCCGTTCGGGGCCGAGGCCTTCGACGTCGAGCGCGTCGCGGCGCGCCCAGTGTTCGATCGCCCGGTCAAGCTGCGCGGGACAGCCGAGCCCGCCGGTGCAGAACGCGAGCGGGCCGTCGCGTTCGACGGGCGCGTCACAGATCGGGCAGGTCTCGGGGAACGCGTACGTCCCCTCGGAGCGTTTCTCGATCACCTCGGGCACGTACGGGATCACGTCGCCGGCGCGGTAGATCCGCACGCGATCACCGACGTTCACGCCGAGCGCCTCGATCTCGGCGGGGTTGTGGAGCGTCGCCCGCGAGACGGTGACCCCGCCGACGTCGACCGGATCGAGCTCGGCGACCGGCGTGAGCCGCCCCGTTCGACCGACCTGCACGGTGATCCCCTCGACCGTCGTCGTCGCGGTGCGGGGCGGGAACTTGTAGGCGAACGCCCAGCGCGGCGCGCGCGCCGTCGACCCGAGCGCCTCGCAGGCCTCGCGGTCGTCGACCTTGATCACGACGCCGTCGATCTCGTAGTTCAGGTCGTCGCGATCGCTCGCGAGCCGGTCGCGGTACTCGATCGCCCCTTCGATGTCGTCGACGCGGTCGACTCGGTCCGTCCGGCGGAGCCCGAACGCGTCGAACGCGTCGAGCTCGGCCCAGTGGGTGTCCGGGCGTGCGGGAGATTCGGCGTCGGCTTCCCGCTCGTCTCGTCCCGCCTCCTCACCAGCGGTCACCCACTCCAACACGTCGAAAAAGAACACGTCGAGCGGGCGCTCCGCGACGACCGCGGGATCGAGCTGTCGGAGGGTGCCGGCCGCGGCGTTGCGGGGGTTCGCGAACGGCTCCTCGCCGCGCTCGATCAGCGCCTCGTTGTACGCCGCGAAGGCGTCACGCGGCATGTACACCTCGCCGCGGACCGCCAGCGTGGCTGGGGGATCGCCGCGGAGCCGGTCGGGAACCGATCGGATCGTCCGGACCTGTTCCGTCACGTCGTCGCCCTCGACCCCGTCGCCGCGGGTCGCCGCCCGAACGTACTCGCCGTCCTCGTAGACGACTTCGACGGAGAGGCCGTCGAACTTCGGCTCGCAGACGTACGCGGCGTCGTCGGAGTCGAACCCCTCCGTTTCGAGTCCGCTGCGGACTCGCCGGTCGAACTCCCGGACCGCATCTGCCTCCACCGCGCTGTCGATGGAGCGCATCGGCGCGACGTGCTCGATCGTCTCCAACTCGTCGAGCGGCTCGCCGCCGACTCGACGGGTGGGCGATCCCTCGGTCGGAAGGTCGAACGCCGCCTCCAGCCGCTGGAGCCGCGTGAACAGCCGGTCGTACGTCTCGTCGGCGATCAGCGGATCGGCCGCGACGTAGTACCGGTGATCGTGCTCGCGGATCGCCGCCCGGAGGAGCGACGCCTGCTCCGCCGCTTCCTCGGCCGACAGCGACTCGGCCGGCTCGAACTCTGTCGGCGGCGACTCGACGTAGGGGTTCTCGTCCGGATCCGCGTACCGGGTTGGAGAGCCGGTGGGGGACGGGCTCGTCATTGGCCGATCCTTGCGGCGGCTCGGGGTAAAAACGTGCGTTCGACGCCCGTGTTCAGGCCACTCGCTCGCCGCCTGCGAACACCGTTTCCGGCTCCTGCCACGCCGTCACGTCGTCGGTCGGGTCCGCGTCGAGGACGACGAGGTCCGCGCGGTACCCCGACGCGACGCGCCCCACGTCGTCGAGCCCGAGGAGGTCGGCGGCGTTGACCGTGGCCGCCTCCAGCGCGCCCTCGGGCGAGAGACCGTAGTCGACCATGTACTCGAGCTCGTTCGGGATGTCCGCGAAGAAGTTGAACGGCGTGCCCGCGTCGGTCCCCATCGCGATCGACACGCCCGCGTCGAGCGCGTGGTCCCAGGCGTCGTCGAAGTGCGCTGCGGCGTCCTCGGCCTTCGCGACGGCCTCCTCGGGGATCCCGGCGTCGGTCCCGTGATCGACGATGCCGCGGAGCGCGCTCGCCGTCGGCACCCAGTAGGTCCCACGGTCGGCCATCATCTCGGCGGCCTCGCGGTCCATGAACGTCCCGTGCTCGACGCTCGTGATCCCCGCCTCGACCGCGTTCTTGATCCCGACCGCACCGTGCGCGTGGGCCGCGGTTGGTGTGTTCGCCGGCGCGGCGGCGTCGGTGAACGCCGACAGCTCGTCCGGCGTGAGCTCCGGCGCGCCGGTGACCGCGCCCTCGGTGAGGACGCCACCGGTCGCCATGCACTTGAGCACGTCAGCGCCGTCCTTGAGCTGCTCGCGAGCCGCTTTTCGGACCTCGGCCGGGCCGTCGGCCTCGCGTCCGAACCAGTTGCCGTGACCGCCGGTCATGATCACGTTACGGCCGCACGCGCGGACTCGCGGGCCGACGAGCGTTCCCTCGGCGACCGCCTCTCCCGCGTCGAGCGCGAGCCTCCCGCGCGCTCCGAGGTCTCGGACCGTCGTCACGCCGGTCTCGACGGCGTCTCTGAGGTTTCTCGCCGTGCGGTAGCTCGCGGTGTAGTCGCTCTCGCCGACCGCGGTGGCGACGTCGGGTCGCCCGTCCATCATCGCGTGGACGTGCGCGTCGATCAGCCCCGGTGCGACGACCGTCCCTGACACGTCGACCTCGGTCGGCTCGGCGTCTCCGTCGAACTCGGTCTCGACGTCCTCTCCGACCGCGACGATCTCGCCGTCCGTAACCGCGACGTCAGCCATTCGTGTCCCGTCGGCGTCCACAACACGCCCGCCTCGCAGTAGGTACATGCTCCGCAGTGGGCGCTTCGACGGGTAAACGCTCGGGTCGCGGTAGTCCTATCGCATCACGCAATCTGAATGTCACTCACCCACACATATATGAGTCAGGGTGTCGATTTCGCCTCCATGGCAACAGACGATCAATCCAGGTCAGGCGGCGGATTGTACGAGCGGCGCATCGGCACTCCGACGACCGACGACGAAGTGAACGGGTACTGGTTGTTTGCGTTCGGGGTGCTCGTCGGAATTCTCGGCATTCTCGCGTTCCTGTTCACGGAGCCGGCGACGACCGCTCGAGGGATCGCGTACGCGCTCGCGGCGCTGGCGCCGCCGTTCCTCATGCTCGGAGCGGTGATACGGTTCCCGCTCCGTCGAACGGGGACGTATCTCGGCTATTCGGGGGCGATTCTCAGCTTCGCCGCGGTCGTCTGGTTCGTGAACATCTTCCCGGGCGGCTGGCTCACGGCCTCCGGCGACTTCGCGGTGATCTCGCTGTACGGGATCGGGCTCCTTCTTATCGGGCTCGCCGGCTCGGTGGTCCCGCTGCTGTCGGACCCCGTCTACGAGGACTACGAGCGGATACAGGCCGAGACGGCCGCGACGGCGGCGGAGCACGACGCGACGAGCACCGAACTCGAATCGACTCGCGAGGAGCTGCAGGCGGTGCGGAACGAACTCGCTGCCGCCGAGGAGCGCGTCGAGGAAACCGAAGCGGCCGCCGAGGCCGCCCGAGCCGAGGCGGCGGCGCTTCACGAGAGCAAGGCGCGGTTCGAGACGTTCGAGGACGCGGGCGGTAAGGCGCGCTGGCGGCTCCGACACCGCAACGGAAACGTCATCGCGACCGCCGGACAGGGGTACAGCAGCCGCGGGAAGGCACAGCAGGGGCTCCACAGCGTGCGGCGGAACGCGCTCGGAGCCGGGCTGCTCCGGATCGAGACGTCGATCGCCGAGGCCGACTCGGTCGCGGCGGACGACGGGCCGGAACCGGACGACGCCGAGGAGCCCGACGTGGCGATCCCGATCGACGACGAGGATATCGCGAGCGACGCGACGTTCGAGCTGTTCGAGGACGCGGGCGGCGAGTGGCGCTGGCGGCTCCGCCACGACAACGGGAACATCATCGGCGACTCCGGCGAGGGATACGCCTCCAAATCCAACGCGAAGCGCGCGCTCTCGCGGGTCCGAGACCACGTCGCGGCCGCGGATTACCTCCGGGTCGATCCCGCCGCGTTCGAAGTGTACCGAGACAAGGGCGGGCAGTGGCGCTGGCGGCTCATCCACGAGAACGGGAACGTACTCGCCGACTCCGGCGAGGGGTACTCCTCGCGGTCGAAAGCCCGCCAGGGGCTCGACAGCGTGCGGTCGAACGTCACCGACGCGGCCGTCGATGACCTCGACGCCGACACCGAGACGACCGGAGCCGACGCCGACTCATCCAACGCGGGCGCCACGTTCGAGCTGTACGAGGACAAGGCCGCGGAGTACCGCTGGCGGCTCCGACACCGCAACGGCAACGTCATCGCCGACTCCGGCGAGGGGTACGCCTCCAAGTCCGGCGCGAAGGACGCGATCGAACGCGTTCGCAAGCACGCCGCCGCCGCCGACGTGCTGGAAGTCGGCAACGCGGCCTTCGAAATCTACGAGGACGCGGGCGGTGAGTGGCGCTGGCGGCTCCGCCACCGCAACGGGAACATCCTCGGCGACTCCGGCGAAGGCTACGCGTCGCGGTCGAGCGCGGTCGAGGCCGTCACGAACGTGAAAAGCGACGCACCCGGCGCCGGCGAAGAGACGGTCGAGTAGGACCGGCGACGAGGTCATCGGTCAGGACCGGTCGCGTCGACGGACGCTTTTACGTGGCAATCACGACGCCGCCAACAGCTTCAGCCGCAGCTGCCGCTCGTCGACCTCATATTTAAAGGACGGATGGCCGTCGATGAGGACGTAGGGGACGCGCTCACCGTACTCCGCGGCGGTCTCGGGGTCCTCGTCGACGTCGACCATGTCGAGATCGATCGCCACGCCGAGGTCGGCGGCGGTCTCCTCGATCGTCTCGCGAGCGGCGACACAGAGCGAACAGTCCTCGCGCGTGTACACGGTGATCGGGACCGGCGGCGCGTCGGCGGACTCCTTGTGCGTGCCGTCGTCCGCGTCCGCGGCTGCGCTGTCCGTATCCGTGGTTGCGCCGTCGACCTCGCCCGCGGTCGTGCCGTCCGCTCCGTCCGTCTCGCTCATACTCCGACTTGCGCCGACGGCGACGAATCGCTTTCGGTCACGATCGGAACGGGTCCGCTGCCGCGGACGAGCAGAGACATAACGGCGTTCGCGACCCGTCGGCCCGCAACGACTCAGAACACGCCGCGGTCGCCGTCGAGCTGTTGGCGACCGCTGATAATGCTCGGGGTGCCTCCCGTCTGGATGATGTTGAACGCGGTCATCAGGTCCGAGCGGGAGATGATCCCGACGAGTTCGTCGCGTTCGTTGACGACCGGCAGCCGACCGACGCCGTTCTCCTGCATCGTCTGGAGCGCGGTCATCGCGTCGACGTGCGGCCCGATCCCCACGACGTTCTTCGCCATTACCTCTCCGACGGTGTACGCGTCTCGCTCGACTTCACGCACGGATCGAGCGTCCTCCAGCGTCACCATCCCGACGAGGTCGCCGCGGCTGACCACGGGATACCCCGTGTGGCGCTCCTCGAACATCCGACCCATCAGCTCGGCGACGGAGGTGTCCTCGGTAACGGTGTGAAGGTCCTCGCGCCGAGTCATCACGTCGTCGACAGTGACGCCCTGGAACGCGGCCTTCAGCGTCGTCTGCTGGGCCTCGCCGGAGGCGGCCATGTAGATGAAGAAGGCGAGCACGATAAGCAGCAGCTGAAACGTGAACAGGCCGACGAGTCCCATCACGAACGCGAATCCCTTCCCGATCGAGGCGGCCTGCTGCGTCGCCTGCGCGTGCGGCTGGCTCCGCGCCAAGAGCGCGCGCAGCACCCGGCCGCCGTCCATCGGGAACGCGGGGAGCATGTTGAACACGGCGAGCACGACGTTGAGGAGTGCGAGGTAGCCGAAGACGAAGAGTACGGCGTCTGCGCCGACCGGCGCGAAAGCGAAGACGACGTAACAGACGACGCCGACCGCGACGCTGACCACCGGCCCGGCGATCGCGATCCAGAACTCGTGTTTCCAGTCCTCGGGGAACTCTTTGAAGCTGGCCAGTCCGCCGAGCAGCCACAGGGTGATCGAGTCGATCTCGTAGCCGTACCGCATGGCGACGAGCGAGTGGCCGAACTCGTGGAGCAGCACGCCCCCGAACAGCCCGAGCGCGGCCGTCAGTCCGAGCACCCACGGCGTGAGTCCCGCGTTGATCGCGGCCGGATCGATGCCTGCGTTGAACGTCGCGTTCATCACTTCGGCTATCGCCCCGACCTGCGCGCCGATGAGGTAGGCGAACAGCGGCAACACGATGAGAAACGTCCAGTTCAGTCGGATCGGGATCCCGACGACGGTCCCGATCTTGAGTCCACGCATACCCTCGCGTTAGTGTGGTGCCGATTTAAACGTCCGGGGCGCGGCTTGGGTCGCCCGTCCGATGAACTGACCCGGAGCACTCACCCGTCCCGCCCTGCGACCCTTTATATTGAAACGCGGGCAACGCCTCTCCATGACCAACGCGACGGACGATGACGCCGACCCCGGCCGCGCGCCCTCGACCCCGACCGATCCGGTCGTAACACGCGGCGACGAGATCGAGTACGAACCGATTGCCGCCGCCGAAGGACTCCGCAAGGGTGTTCTCCTCGACGAGTCGGACGGCGCACCGCACTTCGCGATGCGCCGATTCGAACTCGACGCGGGGGCGTCGGTCCCCCGACACACGAACGCGGTCGAACACGAGCAGTACGTGCTCTCCGGCGAGTACGTCGTCGGGATAGGCGACGAGGAGCACCGGGTCCGGACGGGTGACGCGCTGCTCATTCCGGCGGGCACCGAACACTGGTACCGGAACGACGGCGACGAGGACGGCGCGTTCATCTGTGCGGTCCCGAACGGCGACGACGAGATCCGACTCGTGGAGTGACGGTAGCGGTCGGCTGATGGTGCCCTACTCGATCGTTCCGACACGCTCGGCGACGTAGCCGAACTGGTCGCGGTAGCCGTACGGCGACAGTAACACGGGATAAAACGGCTCGTCGGCGCGGATCGGGTCGCCGTCGGCGGCCGCGAACCGGTCGCCCGCCTCGACGCGCTCGAAGTTACGCGCGAACACCTCGTACTCCTCGGCCTCCGGCTTCGGGATCCGGTCGCGGAGCCGGAACACCGCGACATCGTCGCGCCCGCCGGCGTCGACCACGCCGTCCGCGCCGGGCGCCGGCAACACGCCGGTCGCGGTGAGAAACGCCCGAGTCAGCCAGTAGGCGTTGTCTGCGGCCCCGTCAGAGCCCTGGAGGCCAGCCTCCACTTCGAGGGTGTGGGGATGCTCGATCAGTCTGCCTTCGGTGAAGGCGTCCGTCTGGATCACGACCTCTACCGGGAGGTGCGGCGCGACCGCGCGGGCGACCTCGTCCATCGAGTCGATCACGGCGAACGGCTCGGCGTACGACTGCGTCGAGTGGATCGCGAGAGTGGTACACCCCGCGACTTCGTCGAGCAGGCGGGCGGCCATCCGCTCCTCGCGTGCGTCCGAGTCGGGGTCTCCGGGGAACGCGCGGTTGAGATCGGTGTCGAGGTACCGCACGCCGGCGTCGAGCGCCGGCTCGTTGGCGATGATCAGTCGGACCGACCGCTCCACATCGGGGTCCGTATCGAGGAGCCGGCGGACCGCACGGGCGCCGCAGGGCTCGTCGCCGTGGATCCCGGCGACGACCGCGACCTCGGGCTCGCCCGCGCCGAGTTCGTACACGTCCATACCACCGACAGGCGACCGGTCGATAAGTGGCGTTCGGATCGGTCGCGCCCCGCGGACGTGGGGTTAGTGTGACTCATCGATCCGCTCGGCGTACTCGTAGTCGGCCGGATACGCCTCGGGGCGGGCGTCGTCGATCGCGATCCGCCAACCGTCGACCGCGGACGGGTCGTCGAGCGCGGCCCGAAGCGTCTCCCGCACGTCGTCGACGTCGACCCCGTAGAAGTCGCTCGGCACGCCGTGGAGGTACTGTAACGCGGTCTCGAACAGCGACCGCATCCCGGCGTCGTTCTCGAAGTCGACGCGCTTGTACGCCCCAGCCGCGACCTGAACCATCCCGTGAAGGAAGGCGCTCTCGGTGGTCCCGCTCCCGTAGTTGTACCACTCGTCCTCGAAGCAGTCGTGCGACTCGTGGTACGCGCCCGCGTTGAACAGGCGAACGCCGTGCTCCGTCGCCCGGCGGAGCGTGGCGTGCTCCCAGTACCCGCCCGCGAGCCGGACCTCGTGGCCTTCCCCGTCGCGACCCTTCTCGTCGGGGTCTGCGGCCTCCGACTCCGCATCGGTGGCGTCCGGCTCCGCGTCTGCGGCGTGCCACCCCGTCGGGTTCCCGAGCGGCGGGGCGACGCCCGGATCCCGGGTGTGATCGTCCATGTGAACGGTTCCCGCGTGCAGCGACCTAACGGTTTCGCGCTCGGACGCCGCCGGACCGAACGGTTCTTTCCCCGGCCGGGCGTCGAGTCGGTCGATGGATCTGGGACTCCCCTTCGCGATCGGGGCCGCGGTCGTCTGGGGCGTCTACATCTTCGTGCTCAAGCGCTCCTTCTCGGGATATTCGCCCGCCGGACTCACGGTGCTCATCAACGCGGCGGCGATCGCGTGGTTCCTCCCGGTGACCGTCGCGACCACCGACCTCGGGGAACTCGGTCTCGGGGGATCTGACCCCGCCGCCGACCCCGCCGGGACGCTCGTCGCTCTCGCTAGGTCGATCGCGGCCGTCGACCCAGCGATCGTCGCCGTCGTCGCCGGTACCTCGGCGGCGACCGCCGCCGCGTTCGTGCTCTTTCTCCGCGCGATCGCCGAAGGCGACGTCTCGTACGTGACGCCGATCAACAAGGTCGTCCCGATGTTCGTGCTCCCGCTCGAAGTCCTCCTGCTCGGGCAGGTGTTGACGCCGGTGCAGGTCGCCGGCGTCGTCGTCGCCACGGCGGCCGTGTACGTCGCGAACTACGAGCCCGGGAGCCTGCTCGCGCCGATCGTCAGCGCCGTCCGCTCCCGACCGGCGCAACTCGCGCTCCTGAGCGCGGCGTGTTACGCCCTCAGCGACCTCGGGAAGCGGGTCGCGCTGCAGGAGCTCGCGATCCCCGGCACGCTGTGGGTCCCGCTGCTGCTCGGCGGCGTCGCGCTCGTGCTTCTCCCCGCGGCGATCCGAAATCCGCCTGCCGTGACCCGCCGCGATGCGCCGAAATTCGTCGCCGCGGGTGCGCTCGTCGCGCTCGGCGAGCACCTGACGACCGTCGCGTTCGCGGCGTTGCCCGCGAGCATCGCCTCGCCGGTGATCAACACGCAGGCGATCGTCGCGGTCGTCCTCGGCGGGGTCATCCTCGGGGAGCGGTACTTCCGTATTCGGCTCGTGGCGGCCCTCCTCGCCGTCATTGGCGTGACGATGATCGCGTTGTAGCTCGGTTGAAGCGGACGATTCTTGCTGTTGAAGCTGTCACCTCCGCCACAAGCGTCGATCGTGCCCGTACCGACTGTCGCGCCCGCCACGTTCGCCGACCCCAACACACCTTACCGTGGAGCCCGGAGGAAGGGACATGCAGCGGCACGGAGACCGAGATCCGGGGTACGCCGAGTCGATCGTCGACGCGCTCGGCGACGGCGCGTACGTCCTCGACGCGGACCGGAACCGCGTGTTCGTCAACGAGCGGCTCCGCGAGGTGACGGACTTCGGCGACTCGGTGCTCCACGGGAAACACCCGGAGCGAGTCGTCGCCGAGGGGTACTGGAGCGAAGAGATGGGCGACCGCTACCGCGCGGCCGCCGAGCGCGTGCTCGCGGGCGAGTCCGCGGACGAACGCGCCGAGCTGACGACGACGCTCGGCGACGGATCGACGGTGACGACGGAGACGCGGCTCACGCCCCTGATCGAGGACGGGAGCGGGTCGAGCGACGGCGAGGTGATCGGCGTGATCGGCGTGATCCGCGACGTCACCGAACGCGTCGATCGCGAGCGCGAACTGGAGCGGCTCAACGAGCGACTCGAACGGCTCGCCGGGTTCCTCTCGCACGACCTCCGGAATCCGCTTTCGGTGGCTAAGGGGTATCTCGATCTGGCCCGCGAAACGGGCGACGTCGACCGAATCGATCCGGCGGACGACGCGCTCGACAGGATCGAAGTGCTGATCGACGACGCGCTGGTCATGGCGCGGGATCCCGACGCGATCGAGATCGACGGCGAAGCGAT
This sequence comes from Halorubrum marinum, assembly GCF_048381195.1. Lineage (NCBI taxonomy): Archaea > Methanobacteriati > Methanobacteriota > Halobacteria > Halobacteriales > Haloferacaceae > Halorubrum > Halorubrum marinum. The sequence goes on from NZ_JBLWMM010000005.1 coordinate 164,263, forward strand.
CGACCTCCGCGAACTCGCGACCGACTGCTGGGACTCCGGTGACTTCGGTGATCCGCCGGCTGACGCCGCCCTCGTCGTCGAGGACCCCGGCCCGGTCTGGGGAGATCGAGACCTCCTGCGGCGGGCCGTCGGGAACCTGATCGGGAACGCACTCGATCACGCTTGCGAGGCGCCGAGGGTTCGGGTCGGCGTCGACGCCGACGGGATCTACGTCGCCGACGACGGCACGGGGCTCTCGGGTGACGAGCGCGAGGCGGTGACGGGATTCGGCGTCTCGAACGGGGGCGGCACCGGGATCGGGCTCGCTATCGTTGAGCGCGTCGCGGCCGCTCACGGGTGGACGCTCGAACTCGGCGAGTCGCCGTCGGGCGGCTTCGAGGCCCGACTGGTCGGCGCGGAACCGACGGGATAAAGGGGTGGCCCGCCGAACCACCGTCCGCGTGCGAGGGTAGCCAAGCCCGGAAACGGCGGCGGACTCAAGATCCGCTCCTGTAGAGGTCCGTGGGTTCAAATCCCTCCCCTCGCATCGCCGGGGTCCACGCCCCGTGATGCGGAAGACGCTCTCGGAGCGCTCTTCCCTCGCAAAACTTCTCGAACTCGGCGAGCGGCGGCTATTTATATCTCTGATCGGGAACCCACGCCGTCTATATCGACCGGTGAGCCACACCTACACGACGCGGTGGCGCACGCCGTGAGCGGGCCTTCGGCCCGCGAACGACCGTGCGAGGGAGTCGCGGGGGGGGGGGGGGGGGGGGGGGGG